>CAYSMV010000174.1:0-8319 GCA_964432245.1 uncultured Desulfobacterales bacterium | reverse complement strand
ACCGAAAAACTTCTACGGCGAAAGGGCAGCCTGATTCGCATGGAACGCCAGGGCGACGACCGGGTACGCCTGGCCTTCTCCGTTCCCTCCCGGGCGTTGATCGGCTTCCGCGACGAGTTTCTGACCGACACCCGGGGCACCGGCATCATCAACGCCGCTTTTTCGGGTTATGAGTCCTTCCGGGGTGACTTCCCCGGCCGCTTTTCCGGCAGCCTGGTATCCGACCGCTCCGGCAGTGCCGTTGCCTTTGCCCTGTTCAACCTGGAAGCCAGAGGCCGTCTGTTTATCCGCCCCGGCGACGTCGTCTATGAAGGCATGATCATCGGCGAGCACAGCCGCGGCAACGACCTGAACGTCAATCCCTGCAAGACCAAACAGCTGAGCAACATGCGGGCCGCCAACAAGGACGAAGCCATCACCCTGACCCCGGTCTTGCCCATGACACTGGAAAAAGCCATCCCCTTTATCGGCGACGATGAATTGATCGAAGTGACCCCCCGGAGTATCCGCCTGAGAAAAACCGTCCTTTCCGCCCACGGACGCAAGACCGCCGGCCGTTCGGACATTTTCATACAACGCCGTAACAGTAAAAATGGTAACGGCAGTGATACGCCGGCGGACCATGGGCCTGACGCAACTTCCCTTGTCAGGCCTTAGACCCTCCGACTCACTTATTCCGCACGCTGGCCGGTAAATTGCCGGTATCCTTTTAGTGGTTCAAAAAAAAGTTAATAAGTTAAGGACGTCCCCAGATTTGGGGGGTAAGTTCTTGTTGCAATTTCAAAGGTCAATGATATATATCAAAAAACTCATGGAAACAGATGCCGTTAATATTCAACGGGTGGAAACGATGTTGCGTTATTTTGCCTTCAATATATATTTCTTGTCGGGCCGATGAAGATCATCCATCTTCTCAGTAACTGGAAATGGACCGAACGCTCTGAACTGGTAATAGACCTGGCGTTATCTCAACACAATATAGGTGAAAAGGTCTGGCTTGTCTGCGGCCAGGCTCCGCCGGAAAACGGTTCGGCTCCGGACGTAAGTTTCTGCGCCCGGCAGAAAGGGTTTAACAATATTATTGTTCTGCCTGAAATGACCAAGCACCTGCAGCTCTCCTCGATCCTCCGGAAAGGCGGTAACATCCGGGAATTCATTTATGATATCAAGCCGGATGTCATCCATTGTCATATGCGCAATGCCCATCTTCTGGCCGGCCTGGCATGTGGAAAAAATAATGATTTTCTCTGGATTCGAAGCGTCTACAATCCCGACCAGCTGGGACACGACTTTCGCTCCCGCTGGTGTTATCGCAACTTTACCCACGGCATTATAGTCGTAAGGGAAAAGGCAAGACAATCGGCCCTGTCACAATCTTTCCCATCGGAAAAAATAAAAATAATACAACCGGGTGTTGACCTGGAACGTTTTTCTCCGACAAGAAAGCTGACCGGCAAAACCGATTTCGGGCCTCTTCAGGAGTGCTTTGTAGCGGGCGTTGTCAGCCGGATTAGGAAAACGCGCCGTCTGGACATTCCCTTAAAGGCTCTTCAGATACTACAAGATCGGTACCCCCGTTTACGGCTTCTTCTTGTCGGCCATGGCCGCCCCGGTGCCTTTGAAAAAGTTATCGAAAGTCCGGCCGCGGCTTTGGGCGTCCGGGATAAAATAATCTACGCCGGATATTGCCGCGGCGACGATCTGGTCGCCGCTTACCGCCACATGCGGGTTCTGCTTTATCCCATGCCCGGATCAGACAAAACCTGCCGGACCGTCCGCGAAGCACTGGCTGCCGGACTGCCGGTGATCGCCCCGGATATGGGGTTTTTGCCGGAGCTTATCAGTAACGGCCAAAACGGTTATCTGGTTGATCAATCCCCGGAAGGCTTTGCTCTGACGCTTGAAAAACTGATGAACTCTCCGGACACGCTGAAAGAAAATTCCCGGCAGGCGCTTGTCTCGGCTCAGAAAAATTTCGACTTGCGACTTCAAGCGGAAAAAACCGTCGAATTTTATACCCGCCTGGCTTCGCGCCCGTTCCAGAGACATAATACATAATTTCTTGTATATTCCGCGTTTTTGTTTATGCTGAGCTTTTATTTTGTGGCATAGTAAATTATTAATAAAAAATTTCAGGTGACATTTCAAAAATAAGAATGACCATACATGGAACAAGTTAAAAATCAGAAAGAAGACCTTCAGGACAAGCTCAGGCTTTATGTAAAAGAACGCCTTTTGATGAAGCTGAACCTTGATAATTCAGAATTTACTATCAAACCGACGGATAAGGGCCGCCACAGCCTGATAACATTTTTAGAGATAAAGGGCTTCAGGCCCCTGGTGATAAGAGGCGTCAGGAAAAAATATAAACTAAAAAGAATTGTCAGGAATAACGATTATTTAAAAAAATCCGGATTTAACATTCCGGAGATACTGTGTATTGATCACTCCAGAAAAGTTCATAAAGAGTTCGGTCATTATATCGCGGTCGAAGAGAAAATCGCCGGGAAATGCCTGAGCGAATTTGAAAACCATGTTGCACACATGCCTTTAATCGCCAAGGCTTTCAGCCATTTACACAGCATCAACAGCGATAAATGGGGCATGGTGGGCTCAGAGAAAAAAACCGGGTTTTTCCGTTATATAAACGCAAAAATCCAGAATGAATTAAGACAGATTGTCGACCTGGATGAAAATTTTTTTTCATCCAAAGAAATAAAAGAATATGCAGAATGGTTCAAAGCCCATAAAAATCTTGTCAAAAATTGCCCCAGCTTCAGCCTCTGCCATGGCGATCCTTATCTGACCAATGTGCTCATAACCGGAGATAATAAGCTGTATTTACTTGATAACGATCACACCAAATATTTTCCCATGGCAACAGAGTTTTATAAACTTGGATTTCTACTCAATCAGGATGATCCTGACAGAATGTCCGGCTGGCAGAATCTTTACTGTTCCGGTCTTTCTGAAAAATTACGGGAAGAGTTTGAGAAGAGTAAAAACTTCTATTTAGCCTATACGCTTCTCCATATCGCTTTCGGGCTTCTGGAAGACAGTTGGCGGCGATGGAATCCATACTCCTTCAGCCCTGCCAGGGCTAAAACCTTAATTCAGAAATGCGTCGAAAATAGTGTCGTATGAGTATCGCTCCGAAGCGGTGAATCACATGATAAGCGTAATAATACCCACCTTTAACAGAGAGCATACAATAGCCCAGGCCATAGAATCGGTCCTGGCCCAGACATATAAGGATTTAGAAATCATAGTGATTGATGACGGCTCTACCGATGACACCAAAACGGTTCTTGAACCCTACAAGGACAGGATTAAATATTTTTATCAGGAGAACAAAGGGGTTGCCAGCGCGAGGAATAAGGGCCTGGAAGAAGCCAGGGGAGAATTTATCGCGTTCCTGGACTCGGATGATTACTGGCTTCCGGAAAAGCTGAGGTCGCAAACAGAATTTTTAAAAGCTCATCCGGACACGGCCATGGTATACGACCGATACTGGCGGGAATATGAAGAAACTGGAAACAAGAAATTAAGGCCCAAAAAGGAATATTTAACAAATGGCTACATATATACCAGATTCTACTTCAAGTATATTATCTGGATCGGCACGGTAATGGTTCGCAGAATTTGTTTTGAAACGGTGGGCGATTTTGATACCTCGCTGGTAGTCGCTTCGGACAGAGATATGCTGCTGAGGATTACAAGGGAATATCGGGTAGGTTTCATGGAAGAGCCTCTGGCCGTCCACAAGATTCATAAAACCAGCCTGGGACGGCACAATAAACAGAAAACTCTTGAATCCAAGGAAAGGGCGTTGAGTCTTGGTTTCCAGAGGCTCAAGACATGGGAAAAATTTTTATATTTTATTCCATTCAGATTCAAGTATTCCCGTCACCTGGCTAAAATAGGCAAGCATTATCTGATCAAAAAAGAGTATAAAACAGGCAAAACGCTTTACGGCAGAGCCATCATCAAATATCCCTTCAGATTAAAATACTGGATCGGCTTCTTTAAATGCATCATTAAAAATAACTGATCGCGGTTGACGATCTCATGATGATTTCTTCCGCCCATTTGAACAGGACTGAATGATTATGACGTTAATGCCCCGGTGGCCCAAGTTGAAACAGCAGACCGGCATTCTGCTGAACTATACATTCATAATTTTTCTGTCGGGATTTTTTATTTTTCCTGATGATCATGCGCATCGAAACTTTTTCTACTTGTTTGTCTTGCTCCCCTTTCTGTTTTTATTGGATCGGTCCGTTATTAAATCCTGCTTTAAAAGCAAGATATTCATCTTCAGCCTTGCTTTTCTGGCTTACTTCGGATTGAGCATCCTGTGGACGCAAGACGTCAATATAGACATAAAAGAAATAAAGGTTAACGCGGCAAATTACTATGACTTAACCCGTTATTTTCTCCTGCTGGTAGGCTTTATCATATTAACGATATATTTATCTCAAAAAAATAAAAATCTTTTTAATCAAGGTATCTTCTGGATAAGCATATGCGCCGCCCTCGGCGCTCTCGTTTCAATCATGGAATTCTATGATTCTCATGCGTTTCCAGATGATCGGCTTATGCATGGATTTAATTATTATCTGGATTTACCCATAAAAGCGTCAACCGGTTTTGGATTTTTAGGAATATGCGCGATCTATACAGGTATTCATGAAAAAATATTCTGGAAAAAGATATACTATTCTTTTATTACAATCGTTTTTTTATCGTTCATCTTACTCAGTCAGGCCCGCGGGCCTTTAGCCGCGTTCATAGCCGCCTTGTCTACCGGCATGATTTTAGAAAAAAGATGGAAATTGTTGGGTCTTATCTCGTTGCTCATCATAGGCTGGCTGGTCGTGGCCTTTTCTCTTGATTCCAAACTATTTGATCATCTTTTCAGTTTTGCTGTCCCATACCGCTTTGAAATCTGGAAGGTGACGCTGGACCGGATAGCGCAGGCGCCGTGGTTCGGAAAAGGATATTTGACCGATCTGGACCTTTATATCGAGGCGGGAAGAATGCAACATCCCCATAATATATTCCTTATTATTTTACTGCAAAGCGGTATGACCGGCCTGCTGTTATTTGTTGCGCTGCTTGCCACGTCTTTTATAACGGCTTTACGATATTTTTTAAGCTCAGGAAACTGGGTATATATCTCTCTATTATTGATGACGATATTGGCGACCAGCACAAATGAAATGTGGCTGCTTTACAAGCCGTTATTGTGCTGGGTTTTTTTCTGGTTTCCAGTTGCCACGCTGGCCGCGATGGAAATCATGCAGATCAAAAACAAATAATTGGGATTTTGTGTTCATTTTCTATTCCACGGCCATTTGTTTTCTGAGCCTTTCGGCTGCGGATGGAATCGAATCGTGAAACATCTTGGTGAACTCTTAAAAGATGCCTGGAAAAAACAAAAAAATCAAAATAGCCCATCTTGTGCACACTTATATTCCCAGAGTAAGTGGCGTTGCGATGAATACACACGCCATTCTTGCAGCTTTGTCAAAAACAGGTTGCTGTGAGTGCGTGGTTTTCGCGCCGCATGAGAGACAACTTGATGTCGAAGTCAAAGATGTCCCCTACCGGATTGAGAGGTATTTTAAATCCCCAGTAAAAAAATTTATGGATGATTTTTTTATTGTATGCCAACTGCTCTTTCTCTATAGAAAAGAAAAATTCGACGTTCTTCACTGTCATGGCGTGGATCAGATCTATTTCGGAAGCCTTTTTAAAAAATTCATACCATCAGTCATCCTGATCGGCATGTTCCGTAATGATGAAATATTCAAGAAAAATAAAAAAAGCCGGACGCGAAAGCTTAAAAAAGTCCTCCCTTCGATCGATAAAATCATCGCGATCAATCCGGTAATCACGGATATCATCATATCCGAAAATTCCTCCCTGGCTGAAAAAATAATAGAAATACCCCTGGGAATCGAACTGAAATATTATGAGTCGGTATCAGCTGTCCCGGCCGACAATACGCGCTATGTCCTTTACCTGGGCAGACTGAACCGCCACAAGCGTCTGGATGTTTTGCTCCAGGCATTCTCTTATATTCACCGAGATGACCCGCTTCTGTCGCTCTATATTGTCGGCGAAGGCCCGGCTTTAGAAAATTTACGTTATCTTGCCCGTTCTTTAAATATCGCGGACAAGGTATATTTTCTGGGAGTAAAAACCGGCGAAGACAAAATAAGGCTGATAAAAAACGCGGAGCTTTTTGTTTTTACTTCAGAAGCCAAGGAAGGCCTGGCGGCTGTGTTACTGGAGGCATTGGCTTGCAGAAAATTAATAGTAGTGAACGACTACATCACGATAAAAACGTTGATTAAAAACGGCCAAACAGGAATGATATACGAAAACAATTCTTCCGAGGATCTGGCGGAAAAAATAGTGTTCGGCCTGCGCCATAGACATGAATTAGAGGCAAAATTCAGGCCTTACATGAAAGAAATGCTGGACCGTTATGAGCTTGACAAAGTAGCCATGAAATATGCCGGTTTATATCGCAGTCTGGTTTCAAAAAAACACGAAGATATTACCGGCCTGGGCGATGTGGAAGTCGGTGCGAAAAAAGAATATCCATCATGAGACGATTATCTTCCGGGTAAAGCCTTCGTCCGCAAAATACCCGGCATTTCCATAAAGGGCAACTAAACGAAATATCTGTAAAAAATGTAAAAACTTAACGAAGCCATTAATTCTGACTTGGGATAAGAATTATGGGCCCTGTTTTTATCGGCGGCTGTGATAGAAGTGGCACTACTTTATTGGGGGCAATGCTGGGCGCAACGCCAAACGCCGTCGTTACGCCCGAATCCCCTTTTAAAATCAAAATTATCGAAAATATAAAAATAAGCCTCTAAAAATCACGAATATTGTAAACCGCACAAAATTTCGTGTCTGGCTGCAAAATGAATCTTTCCGTAACCGTATTCAAAAACAAGGTGCGGTGGGCCCCAAAAACTGGACAATGTGCTAAGCTCTGATTCACAACATGAAAGGAGCTTCACATGATCAAAAAACGGAAACAGTACAGCCCGGAATTCAAGGCAAAAGTGGCGCTGGCCGCCATCAGAAACGAGGCGAGCGTCGCCGAGCTTGCCGCTAAATATGAAGTTCACCCCACCATGATCGGGAACTGGAAACGGGAGTTGATCGGGGGTGCCGCCGAGTTGTTTGACAAAGGGCAGAAAACCAGGAAACAGCATGACGCCACCGTCGATGAACTTTACCGCCAGATCGGGCAATTGAAGGTGGAAAACGATTTTTTGGCCAAAGGGCTCGGTCTGTAGACCCGAAACCGCGCCGACAGATGCTTGATAAAGAGCATAAGGGACTGAGTCTTGCGAGCCAGTGCGATCTTCTCGGTATCAACCGATCCTCGGTTTATTACAAGCCGCAGCCGATACCGGCCGCGGATCTTGAACTGATGGGGATGATTGACGAGCAATACATGAAAACACCGGTTTATGGCAGCCGCGCCATGCGGGACCATTTGAACAGAAAGGGGTACCCCGTGAACCGGAAACGGGTTCAGCGGCTTATGCGCCTGATGGGCATTGAAGCGATTTACCCCAAGCCAAGGACAAGCAAGCCGCATCCCGGGCACCGGATCTACCCTTACTTGCTGAAGGGGTTGGACATCAACCGTCCGGATATGGTCTGGTGTTCCGACATAACGTATATTCCCCTCCGACGTGGGTTCATGTATCTGGTGGCGGTCATGGATTGGCACAGCCGGAAAGTGCTTTCCTGGCGCATATCAAACACACTCGATACGGAATTTTGCGTATCCGCCCTGGAGGACGCGATTGCACAGTACGGCTGTCCAGAGATATTCAATACCGACCAGGGCAGCCAGTTTACAAGCGAGGCATTTACAAGCGTTTTAAAATCAAACGGCGTCAGAATCAGCATGGACGGTCGAGGCCGATGTATGGACAACATTTTCATTGAACGTCTTTGGTGGACGGTGAAGTACCATTATCTTCATCTCCATTCGTTTGAGAACGGCCTCGAGCTGCAAAAAGGCTTGAGAACTTGGTTTGAATATTATAACCATGAGCGGACGCATCGGTCGTTGGGCAGGATGACTCCCGACGAATGCTATCTCAAAGAGCAGACAAAACATGCGGCTTGATGCGGCGCCAACCGGGGCAACTCCAGTCGCCCTACGGGCTCCTTCCGTTGCCCCGGTTGAGAAGCAACAACAAACCAAAGGAAGAACATAACCGAATCAGAGCTTAGCTACCCAGGAAAATTGTCCGACGCACCGGGTCCACCGCA
>CAYSMV010000173.1:0-8859 GCA_964432245.1 uncultured Desulfobacterales bacterium | reverse complement strand
GTTGCCTGTTGAGAGAGTATGCCGTCCATGGCTGTCTTTCGTATTAGATGTGAGTTGTCTTTTCTGCTTTCTATTCAGCCGCGATTTGGCATTATAGCGGCCGAACAAGAGATGTCAACGGGGGGAAAGATTATAGATTCTGTTTTTAGAATGAACGAAATTATTTTTATTCTGGACCACCCGATCGAGTCGGGTGGTGACTTCTTAGTTTGTCATCATCCGGCCCCGACCGGATGATCTATGCCCAAAATAGCTGCCATCATCCGGTTTGATGCTCTTCGATGTCATCATCCGGCCCCGACCGGATGATCCAGACCCAAAATAGCTGTCATCATCCGGATGGCGCTCAGAACGAGAACCCATGGCGTTGAGCAAGCTTTGTGAACATCTGCGCCAGGCCGGCGCCCAGGGAAAAAGCGGACCCGATGGAGATGTTTTCTTCGGCGGTTTGGTCGAAAAAAACATTAAGCGTTGATGCCATGTCTTCCTCGGGAAGCCAGTAGCAGATCATGATCGGCACCTTCGGCAGGGGATGAAGCACGACGGAGATGTCGGATTCAAACGCTTGTTCCATTTGTTTACCGCTGAAAACATGCACCATGTCATCAAAAAGTTCGGGGTAGGAATCGGCGACGTATTTCATGGCCTCTTCGCATCGTTTCCGGAACAGCGGATATCGTTCCCGGCCGTTCTTCAGTTCCCTGAAGGAGACCCATTGACCCGTCGGGGAAACGCCTTTCCCGAAAAGCACATAATCCAGAAAAGGGCCGGCCACCCATGGGTTGACATGGATATCCGCGTAGAGATTGCCGCTTGCGTCCACGCTGAAGCCCTTGCCGAGAATTTTGACCGTCAGTTTGCCGTCGGCGAATCGTCCGCCCGTGCGCCGAGCGGCTTCTTCCAGGTCAAGGCCAGTGACGGCTTTTTTCATCTCTTCGAGGCTTTTATCACGCTCATCGTCCCTTATGGTCCGGAGTCCGTGCGCTTCTGAAAAACGCCTGATCGTCTCCTCATCCAGCCGGGGACATTCCTCCAGCCGGCGATTACCCTTGAAAACCGCGGCGGCAAAGGCAAAACAGGTCTTTTCCCCGCATTCCCGGCAATTGGATTGATCCAGCAGTTTAAGAATATCCAGGGGGGTGACGGATCCTGTCATGGACATGTCTCCTCTGGCGGAAAGATTCCGCCCGTTTGTTTTTTTATAACCTAAGGGGACATTCCATGCTTGTCAACCCCTGTCGTGCAGAACGCCGTGCCGGCATAAACTTTTCTGATCTTGTCTTGATTATGGAGCCTTCGTGTGACAGAATCAGATATCATTGATCATCAGGCATTCATAATGGCTCGGTATCAGATTCAAGTCAATCCAGACCTGTGCACAGGCTGTCTGCGATGCATGCTCGCCTGCTCCCGGCGGTATTCCGGAAGTTTCAACCCGTCCGCAGCCAGGATACAGGTGCTATTATCCGGGCCGGAATGCGCCGTTTCTTTTCTTGACGCCTGTGTCAAATGCGGTTGCTGCGCGGACAACTGTTTTTCCGGGGCGCTGGTCAAACAGGCTCGGCAGGAGGGGAGTTCATGACCTTTGCGGGCGGTTTTGCCGGAACCATACTGCATGTCGATCTGACGCGGAACAGTATCCGCCGGGAGATGCTCGACGATAGTCTGGCGCGGTCTTTTATCGGCGGCCTGGGTCTGACGCTCCGGCTGGCTTTTGACGCCATACCGCCGGGTGCGGCCTCGCTTTCTCCGGAAAATTCCATTGTGCTGGGCGCGGGGCCGCTGGTGGGCACGGATGTGCCGTCTTCTTCCCGGATATACGCGGTCACGAAACTGCCCGCTTCCGGCGCCGTCGGCTGGTGCGGGGCCGGCGGCATGACCTTCGGCTGCCGCTTAAAGAACGCGGGCTATGACCATATCATTATTACCGGAAGAAGCGACCACCCGGTTTACCTGGACATCAATGACGAAGTCGTGTGCCTGCGGGATGCCGCCGATCTGTGGGGGAAAAGCGTCACGGAAACCGTCAGCACGATTCGCCGGCGCACGGCGGGGCAAAGCGGCGTCATCGCCATCGGCCGGGGCGGGGAAAACCGCGTTATTTTTTCCATGGCCTATGTTGACGGGGTGTCGACGATGGGCCGCGGAGGTTTCGGAGCGGTGATGGGGTCCAAAAACCTGAAGGCCATCGCGGTTTGTGGAACCGGCGGGGTCGATGTCGCGAATGCCCGTCAATACAAGACCCTGAGAACCGGGCTGGTGGAGGAAATCCGCAATTATCCCTACTTAAAAGAGTGGCAGCACCTGGGCATGTTGAAGTCCTTTCCCGTGGTGCCTCCGGACGTTTATGAAAATATAAAAAAACGGCGCCTGGCCTGTGTTTCCTGCCCCATCGGCTGCAAGGACCTGGTTGAGATCAGGGACGGGCCGTTTAAAGGGGAAACCGTCAGCTCCAGCTCCGCGATCAATCTGTTCATGCCGGTGGTTTATGGCTTTACGGATTACCGGGAGGCGGTCAAACTGATCTCGGTGCTGGATGATTACGGACTGGACATGTTTGAATTCTTCGGCATCATGAGGTTCGCCGCGAAGCTGTTCGAGCGGGGAATATTGCCGCCGGCGGAAAACAACCCCGCGATTGTCATCAATTCGCTGCCTTCCATGATCGCCTGGGCCGGGAAAATCGCCCGCCGCGAGGGCGTCGGGCAAATCATGGGTGACGGCTTCGCCGGTCTGCTCTCGGTTTACGGAGAAGAGGCGGCGGCCTGCGCGCCGGCCCTGGTGAAGAACATGCATCCCTATACCGGCCCTGAATCGGCGCTTCCCTGGGATCTTTTCGGCACCATGGAACTGGGACAGATTATTGAGCCGCGGGGTCCCCATGTCGGGTCCGGCGGTTCTCCGACCTATTTTGCCAGGCGCTCCCTGGAGGTGTTCCCCCGGCATTTAAAACGGATGGGCGTCCCCGACGAGGCCGTCCGGCGCATTCTGCCGGAGGCGGCGTCCCCCGGCGGCGAGCCGCATCTTGATGTCGGTGTGCTGCTGGCTTATTCCCACCGCTGGTTTTCCATCCTGGGGTCGATGGGTATCTGCGCCCGGGCCCAGGTCAACCGGTTTTACGACGCCAGACTGTGCGCCGGGCTTTACCAGGCGGTGACCGGCATACCTGCGGACCTTGATCGGTTGCGGTTCCGGGCGGAACGGGTCTGGACGCTGTACAGAATGATCAATGTCCGGCAAGGCATCGGCCGGGACGCGGATACGGTTCCGGAGCGATGGGTTACCCGGCCGGGGTTCAGGGAATATGTTTCGGAAGCGCCGTTAAAACGGGAGCAGATTGACGACATGATCACCGCTTATTACCGGGAGCAGGGTTGGAACGAGAAGACGGGTATCCCCGGGGCGGATACTTTAAATCGGCTCGGGCTTAACGGATTTTAATGGAATCGCGACGCTGTGAATCAGGGGGCAAGGGATTGGAGGACAAAAAATCATCCAAAAAGATTGACAGGAATCTGCGACCTGGTTTAAAGATGATGGCCATATCAGCGATCCGTTGGTCTTGCAGGAAGGTCGATAGAAATGGAGATTTATCTTTTTGCTGTTGTCGTATTGTTTTCACTGGCTGTTTTCGACCTGATGGTAGGCGTCAGCAATGATGCCGTCAATTTTTTGAACTCATCCATCGGCTCACGCGTTGCTCCCCGTTACATCATCATGACTGTCGCCAGCCTGGGCATACTGGCCGGTGTCCTTTTTTCCAGCGGCATGATGGAAGTGGCCCGTAAAAGCATTTTCCATCCCCAGTTTTTTCTCATGCCGGAGCTTGTTACCATTTTTCTGGCGGTCATGCTGACGGATATTCTTCTGCTTGATATTTTCAACACCTTCGGCCTGCCGACATCCACCACGGTATCAATTGTTTTCGAACTGCTGGGAGCTGCTGTCGCCGTTTCTTTAATCAAGATTCATCTGGCCGGCGAGCACCTTTCCGTTCTCGGCCACTATATTAATACCGCTCAGGCCCTGGTTATCATTTCCGGAATTCTTCTCTCCGTGGCTATCGCCTTTATCTGCGGCGCGGTGGTTCAATTTATCACACGTCTTATATTCACCTTTGATTACAGAAAATCTCTTAAACGCTACGGTGGATTATGGGGCGGTGCGTCTTTAACCGTCATTACCTATTTTATTCTGATCAAAGGCGCGGCGGGCGCTTCTTTTATCACTCCGGGCATGCTGGCATGGCTTAAAACGCATCATTTTCTGATCCTGTCCGTTAGTTTTGTTTTTTTTACCTTAATATTTCAACTCCTGCTGCTTGTCACCCGCATCAACATCCTAAAGCCCATTGTGCTGGTGGGTACTTTCGCCCTGGCTATGTCCTTCGCCGCCAACGACCTGGTGAATTTCATCGGTGTCCCTTTGGCCGGTTATGCCGCTTATAAAGTGGCTTCCGTTTCTTCCGATCCTTTAACGATCAGCATGAATGCACTGCAGGGGAAGGTCCATACCGATACATTTTTGCTTTTTCTGGCCGGAATTATAATGGTGGCGACCCTCTGGATCTCACGCAAGGCCAGAACGGTCACGGAAACTGAAGTCGGTTTAGGGCGCCAGGATGAAGGAATCGAGAGGTTCGGCTCGACCCAGTTTTCGAGGATGATCGTGCGCATGGTTGCCATTCAGTTCGGATATATAAAAAAGATAGTTCCGTTTGCCGTTCGCCGCATCATTGCCGCCCGCCTTGACCCGGCAACACCGGGAAAAAACTTTATGCCGGCGAAAGACCGGCCGCCATTCGATCTTCTGCGGGCATCCGTTAATCTGATGGTTGCCAGTGCTGTAGTTTCGTTCGCCACATCAATGAAGCTGCCTCTTTCTACCACTTATGTGACCTTCATGGTCGCCATGGGCACATCCCTTTCGGATCAGGCCTGGGGACGTGAAAGCGCCGTGTACCGTGTTACCGGGGTAATGACGGTTATCGGGGGCTGGTTTTTTACTGCCGTCATCGCGTCCAGCGTTTCTCTGGTATTTGCCTTTTTTGTTTATTTTTTCAGGGTTCCGGCTATCGTCGCCCTTATCATTATCGCGGTCATTGTTATCCGGAGGAGTTACCGGCTGCACGGCAAGCGGGAAGAAGACATAAAAACCATTGAGACCTTCAGCTTGAAAGAGGTGCCGGACTATCAGACCGCCATCGCGCTTACCCGTCAGCATTTCGGCATCTTTCTGGAGAATGTCTGTCATGATCTGGATAATTGCATCAGGGCGCTGATAGAAGAGGATCGTCCGAAATTAAAATCATTACGCCGGGATAGCCGGAGGATCCAGGACTGGTCCAACATTATTAACGCCAATATTTTCAAGACACTGTACCTGCTCAAGCGGGATGATCTGGAAGGCGCCTGTGAATATGCCCTGACCATCCGTTCTCTGCAGGAAATAGCCGAAAGCCACCGGGATATTGTCATCAGGGCCCATTTGCACGTGGCCAATCATCATACCGGCATGCTTGACGATCAAAAGAAGGAAATCGAAAAAATCCGGCAGATTCTGGCCGGCATGCTATCCGACGCGTCCGGTATGCTGCTGAAAAGAGTACCGGTTGATTTTGGGAAAATCGTCCTTGACCTGGATGCCTTGAGAACCAGGGTGACAGAATTTGATCGGAATCAGATAAAAAGGATACAGAACGCCGAATCAAAGACCCGACTGAGTATACTGTTTTACAGTATTCTCGCCGCCGGTACGAAAATCGCGGAAGAGACCAGCACGCTTATTAATATTTTCAAGGTTACCTTTAAGGTGGACCGGTAGAAAGTATTGATTATATTTATACATCCTTCTTAAGCGTTGATCATTCGGCCTGGAGGTGATTGTCATCGCGCTCTCCGGTAAGCCATGCGGCCGCCTGACGGATGAAATCTTCCTGATGATGGGCGGCGGTGATGCGGTGATCCCCGTTTTTCTGCCGCAGCAGCTTCTTGGGCTGTTCGCAGGCTTCGTAAAGCTCTTTTGCGTTTTCATAAGGCACTACCTGATCCGCGTCGCCGTGGACAATGAGGATGTCGCGCAGTCCATTGACTTGTTCGCTGATATCAAAACGCAGCGAGCGGTCATAAAATTCGGGGGGCATTTTTTCCAGAACCGGGTCGTCTGATTGCCTTATGGCTTGGATGACGGGTCCGCTGCGCAGCGGCGCGGCCACTGTAACCAGCCTGATCGGCGCGTATTGCCGGGCGGATGCCAGCACCACGGCGCCGCCCAGGCTGCTGCCGAACAATCCCGCCGGTTGGCCCATATCGGCTCTCTGCCGCAGCATGGTCACGGCGTCGGCCAGGTCCCGGCAGCGGGCGACCAGCGAGGTGACTTTGGCCAGATCTCCGGCGCTTTCGCCGCAGCCGCGATGATCGAATCTGAAAAATGCCAGGCCGGCGCGGCAACAGGCTTCCGCCAGCGCGATCTGCTTCGGCGATTCCTTGTCTGAAAAGAGGCCGTGACATCCGACCACAAACGGTGCTGGCAATCTGTCGGGAAGATGAAGCGCGCCTTTTAACATAAGGTTATCCGAGGTAAAGGATATTTTTTCTGTCCGCGAAGATGTCATGGTTTGTTTCTTTTTCGTTATTGTCCGGGGACGGTTACGGATGGAAAGCGGGAGGCGTCCGTGTGCGGCAGAAATTTCGCGGCGCTGAAGCGGTTCATGAATTCCTGGTTGACGTTGAGCTCCAGATAGGTCAAGCGGGCTTTTATATCCGCTATTTCCCGGACAGGCGCGCGCGATGACAGGATCATGGCCGCTCCTTCAAGAGAGCTGTTGCCGAGCACGGTGAATTTTTCCAGCGGCAGGTCCGGCAGCATGCCGATGGTTATGGCGGAGCGCGGGTTGATCAACGATCCGAATGTTCCGGCCACATAAAACGTGTCGATATCCGAGAAAGAGATGTCGACCGTCGTGGCCAGGGTTCTTAAAATCGTATACATGGCGGCTTTGGAGCGGATGAGGTTGTCGATGTCGGGCTGGCTTAAGCAGAGCGCTTTTCCAGTTCCGGATTTTTCGGTCGGAACGACGATAAACCGTTTGATTCCCTCATTGTTTTTTATCCGCTCATGCCGGTCCGAGGTGAGCTTGCCGCGAATGTCGATGATGCCCGCCTGAAACAGCCCGGCGACAAGGTCGATGAGAGCGGACCCGCAAATTCCCGCGGGCGGCAGGTCGCCGATCGTTTCGGTAGTGATAATATGGGTTTCAGGATCAACGATAAGGCGGTCAATTACCCCGGGGCCGGCCCTGGCGCCGATTTCGGTTACGCCCCCTTCAAGCGCCGGACCGGCCGCGCCGGCGCAGGCGATCAGCCATTCTTTATTACCCAGAACGACTTCGGCGTTGGTGCCGACGTCCACCAGCATCGTTGTTTTGTCGCCGCGGGCCATGCCGGAGTAAAGAATCCCGGAAACCAGGTCTCCGCCGAAGTAACTGCCGATATTGGGAAAGACATATATCCTGGCCAGCGGGTTGGCAATAATTCCGATCTGCGCTGCTTCTACAATCCCCGGTTCGTTAATAACCGGAATGTAAGGTTCGCGGATCAGCCAGCGCGGCGGCAGGTTCAGGAAGAAGTGGGCCATGGCGGTGTTGCCGGCTACAGCCAGCAGGTAAATATCGTCGGAAGAAATGCCGCTGGCGGCGCACAAATGGCTGATGGCGTTATTGATTCCCTGGATGATCAGGTCGTGGAGTCGCGACAGCCCGTCGGGTTCCCGGTCGGTGTAATGGATGCGCGTCAGGATATCGTCGCCTGAGGCGGTCTGGGGATTTTCAAAAGAGGATTCGGCCAGCGCCCGGCCGGTTTCAAGATCGATCAGCCGGAGGACAACCCGGGTAGTGCCGAGATCAACTGCCAGACCGGCGGCGATCCTGCCGTCATTCTTTGCGGTCAGGCCGATCAGATGAGTGGTTCTGCCGTCGGAAAAAAGAACGCAACGCGCCTCGTAACGCCACTGGCGCAGGGCTTCGGGCAGGAGGCGAACCAGCTCGATATCAGCCTGAATGGCGTTCGTTTGGAAGCGTTTTTTCAGCGCGTTCAGTAGCCTGTCGGCGTCGGCGGTGTTATCCGACAGGGACGGGGGAGAAAGCGTGACAGGTTCGATCCAGGTTCTGCTTGTAGTCGCCATGTTGAGACGTCGCCGGATTACAATTCAAAGGACATGCTGCAGTCCACGGCGACACACTGCAGCGGAGCGGCTTTTTCTTCTATGATCTTGTAACAATGGTCCAGGATGGCATCCATCTGGCGGTCGGTTCGATTCTGATTCAGGTGGAAAAGGCCCAGTGTGGTGACGTTGGCCTCAATTGCCAGGGAAAGCGCGTCCGTATAGACCGAATGGCCCCAGTCGATCTGGTTGTCATATTCCTCCGGGGTGTATTCGGCGTCATGAATCAACAGGTCGGCGTTCTGGCAGAAGGCGAGATAGTCCTCGTAGCTCAGGCCGCCGTCGTGAATATAGCCCAGTTCGTTATCGGTCAGGAATACGAAGGTTTTCCCGTTTTCCGTGAATTTATAGCCGCTGCCGCTTCCCGGATGGCTGAGGTTAATAGGCGTAACGGTCCCCGAGCCGATTTCGAAGCTGTCGGGGCATCCTTTTTTAAATTTTATCCGGGCCTTCAGGTCGTCGTATCGAATAGGAAAATGAGGCGGGGTCATTACCTTGGAGATCATCTTTTCAACGTATTCTCCCGGAAAGGGGCAACGATAAACATCAATAACCGTATTGTCGAGAAAAAGCGGTTTGAAGAACGGCAGCCCCATCAGGTGATCCCAGTGAGCGTGGGTAAACATCAGGTGATAATGG
>CAYSMV010000172.1:0-7439 GCA_964432245.1 uncultured Desulfobacterales bacterium | reverse complement strand
GCGGGCTGATTTCGTCTATTGACGCGGCCGCGATTCGCAGCCGGATAACCGACAAGACGATTACAGGCGGCATGATTCCCAAGATTGAATACGCGCTGGCCGCTATCGAAAGCGGCGTGGAAAAGGTCCAGATTATAAACGGCACGCGTCGTCACGCCGTGCTGCTGGAGCTGTTTACCGATCAGGGTATAGGAACGGAAGTGACAAAATGAGCGAAACGATCAAGGCCAGGGCGGATGCGGTTATGGCGCGGACATATAACCGGCAGCCGCTGGTGTTTGTAAAAGGTGAAGGCTGCACGCTCTGGGACTCGGAAGGGAGAAAATACACCGATTTTCTGGCGGGGATAGCCGTCTGCAGCCTGGGGCATGCTCATCCGGCCGTTACGGATGCAATATGCCGACAGGCCGGACAGCTGGTGCATGTTTCCAACCTGTATTATACGATACCGCAGATAGATCTGGCATCATGGCTGGTGGAGCGGAGTTTTGCGGACAGGGTGTTTTTCTGCAACAGCGGCGCCGAGGCGAATGAAGCCGCCATCAAGCTGGCGCGGAAATATTTTTCCGAAAAGGGCGAAAAGAGCCGGTATAAAATCTTAACGATGAAGCAGTCTTTTCACGGGCGGACACTGGGAACCCTGGCGGCCACCGGTCAGAGAAAGATCCAGGAAGGGTTTGATCCTCTGATGCCCGGATTTGATTATGTCCCGTATGACGACCCGGAATCCCTGGAGAAAAGCATGTCGCCGGACATCTGCGCGGTCATGGTCGAACCGATTCAGGGAGAGGGCGGTGTTATCTGTCATTCGGCCGGATATCTTGAAAAGGTCAGGCGGATATGCGATGACCATGGCGCGTTGTTGATTTATGACGAAATTCAGACCGGCGTCGGACGGACCGGAAAGCTGTTCGCTTATCAGCATTCCGGCGTCAGTCCGGATATCATGACGCTGGCCAAGGCGATGGGCAACGGCTTTCCGATCGGCGCCATGCTGGCCAGAGAAGAAGTAGCCGCTGCTTTTACTTATGGTTCGCATGCCACTACTTTTGGCGGGACGCCGGTGATTTGCGCGGCGGCTCTGGCTGTTTTGAACTACATCGAGCGGGAGAACATCCTGGAAAAGTGCCGGGCAACCGGCGAGTATTTCAAGGGCCGGCTGATGGAGTTGAAGAACAAACACGCGGCAATAAAGGAAGTGCGCGGGATGGGACTGTTGCTCGGGATGGAACTGGCCCGTGAGGGAGCGCCGGTCGTGCGGGTCTGCATGGAAAGGGGTTATATTATCAATTGCATTCAGACCAATGTGCTGCGGTTCGCGCCGCCGTTGATTGTGACAAAAATTGAAATTGATGGTCTGATCGACTGCCTTGATCAGGTCCTGGCTGAAGTGGGATAAAGGGCTCAAGAGTTTAAGGGAAAGGAGTCCCGGCCCCTTTCCCCGGTCGTATCGGATCAGTCGCGGAGAATGAGGTCGTTTTGGAAAAAGATATACTAACGTTGGCCGAGCTGACCCGGCAGGAGATGATCGATCTGTTCGCTCTGGCCTCGGAGCTGAAGACAAGGCAGAAAAAGGGAATTGTCGACGGGTTTCTGAGAGGCAGGGTGCTGGGCCTTATTTTCGACAAGCATTCGACTCGGACACGGGTTTCTTTTGAGGCCGCCATGAATCAGCTCGGCGGGTCCGTTGTTTACATGAGCTCCGGCGATATGCAGATCGCCCGGGACGAGCCGGTCAGGGATACGGCCCGGGTGCTTTCCCGGTATATCGATGCATTGGCCATCAGAACCTATTCGCAGGAACTCATTGAGGAATACGCGGCTTACGCGGTTATCCCGGTAATCAACGCCTTGAGCGACCGGCATCACCCCTGCCAGGTGCTGAGCGATCTAATGACGATCATCGAGCACAAAGGCGGCTGGGAAGGGCTGAAAATCGTCTGGGTGGGGGACGGCAATAATGTGGCCAATTCCTGGATTAACGCCGGCGCCGTGCTGGGGTTTGATCTTGTCCTGGCCTGTCCCGGGGGCTATGAACCGGACGCGGATATCCTCGCGGCGTCGCGGTCCCGCGGCCGGGGAAGTATTGTTCTGCTGAACGATCCGGAGGAAGCGGTTCGCGGGGCGGACGTTATTTATACGGATGTCTGGGCCAGCATGGGGCAGGAGGATGAACGCGCGGAGCGGATCAGAGCGTTTGAAGGGTTCCAGCTCGATAGCGCCATGGTTTCTCTGGCGGCTGATAATGTCGTTGTCATGCATTGTCTGCCCGCTCATCGGGGAGAGGAGATTACCGAAGATGTTCTGGAAGGGGAAAACTCCATTGTCTGGGATCAGGCGGAAAACAAACTCCATATGCACAAGGCCATTTTGAAAATGCTGATTGAAAATAACGCGAAAAACAAGGAGAAGAAGCGCATTGGCTGATATCAAAAAAGTTGTTCTGGCCTATTCCGGCGGCTTGGATACGTCCGTTATTTTAAAATGGCTGATAGAGACATATGCCTGTGAGGTGGTGACGTTTTCGGCGGATATCGGTCAGGAGGAAGAGCTGGCCGGGATCAAGGAAAAGGCCGTAGCGACCGGCGCCGTGAAAGCCTGCGTGGATGATCTCAGAGAAGAGTTTGTGACGGATTACGTTTTTCCGGCCTTTCGGGCCAACGCCATATACGAAGGCCAGTACCTTTTAGGCACGTCGCTGGCCAGGCCGCTGATTGCCAGACGGCAGATCGAAATCGCAGAAGCGGAAGGCGCGGACGCCGTCAGCCATGGCGCTACCGGCAAGGGCAACGACCAGGTCCGGTTTGAACTGGGATACTACGCGCTTAAACCGGACATCAAAATCATAGCGCCCTGGCGGGAATGGGACCTGGGGTCACGATCCGCCCTGATGGCTTTTGCCGAGAAACATGGCATTCCGGTACCGACGACCAGGGGAAAGCCTTACAGCTCGGATCGGAACCTGTTGCACATCAGTTATGAGGGAGGCGTCCTTGAAGACCCCTGGCAGGCGCCTCCGGAAGATATGTTTACCCTGACTGTTTCCCCGCAGGAGGCGCCGGATAAGGCGGAAGTTGTGGAAATCGGTTTTGAATCCGGCAACGCCGTAAGCATCAACGGTCAAGCCATGCCGCCGGCGTCGTTACTGGAGGCTTTGAACCGGCTGGGCGGAAAGCACGGGATCGGCCGGGCCGATATCGTCGAAAACCGGTTCGTGGGGATGAAGTCACGCGGCGTTTATGAAACGCCGGGCGGCACTATCCTGCGGGCGGCGCACATGGCCATGGAGTCCATAACCATGGACCGCGAGGTGATGCACCTGCGGGATTCCCTGATACCCAGGTACGCGGAGATGATTTATTACGGGTTCTGGTTTTCACCGGAAAGAAGGCTGCTGCAGCAGATGATCGATCAGAGTCAGGCCTACGTTTCCGGTGCCGTTCGGCTGGAATTGTACAAGGGCAATTGCCTCGTCCTGGGCAGGAAATCGGAGAAATCGCTGTACAGCCCCGATTTTGCGACGTTTGAGAACGACTCGGTGTACCGGCAGAAGGACGCGGAGGGATTTATCCGTTTGAACGCGTTACGGTTGCGATTAAACAAATTGCTCGGTAAATAGCGGCTGACGTAGAAAAGCTGGAATTTACAGGTAAAGAGGCGGCTTATGGGAGACAAACCTTGGAGCGGCAGGTTTTCCGAAAGGACCGACCGGGCGGTGGAGCTGTTTACGGCATCGGTTGCCGTGGATCAGCGACTGGCCAAATTTGATATCCAGGGGAGTACCGCGCATTGCCGCATGCTGGCCCGGCAGAAAATTATCACCGATCAGGACGCGACCGCCATTATTGCCGGTCTGGAAGGGATCGCCGGAGATATCGAAGCCGGGCATTTTGTTTTTTCCGATGACCTGGAAGACGTTCACATGAACATCGAAGCCGCGCTGTTTGAAAGGATCGGACCGGTGGCCGGCAAACTGCATACGGGCCGCAGCCGGAACGACCAGGTGGCCGTGGACGTCCGGTTGTGGCTGCGGGAGGAAACCCGGAACATCATCGAGGGGGTAAGGGCGCTGCGGCGGAAGATCGTCGCCATGGCGAAAGCCAATATCGACGTCATCATGCCCGGTTACACTCACCTCCAGCGGGCCCAGCCCGTGCGGCTGGCACACCATCTGATGGCCTATTACGAAATGTTCTCCCGTGATGCGCAACGATTTCACGACGGCTTGCGACGGATCAACGTCATGCCGCTCGGCAGCGCGGCCCTGGCCGGGACCACTTATCCCCTGGACAGAGAATATACGGCCTCTCTTCTCGGATTTGAAGCCGTGTCGGCCAACAGCATGGACGCCGTGTCGGATCGGGATTTTGTCATCGAATTTCTGGCGGCCGCCAGTATCTGCATGATGCATTTTTCAAGGCTGGCCGAAGAGATGGTTCTCTGGTCTTCAACGGAATTCAGGTTTATAGAGTTTTCGGACGCTTTTACCACGGGCAGCAGTATCATGCCCCAGAAAAAAAATCCCGATATTCCCGAACTTGTCCGGGGAAAAACCGGCAGGGTATATGGCGCGCTGGTGGCTTTGCTGACGATTATGAAGTCATTGCCTTTATGCTACAATAGGGATATGCAGGAAGATAAGCCGCCGTTATTTGATGCCGTGGATACGCTGGAAGCGTGCGTGGATATCTGTGCCCGGATGCTGGAGCATGTCTCCATTAATCGGGATCAGATGCGCCAGGCTGCTTCCGCGGGGTTTTTGAGTGCTACCGACATGGCCGATTATCTGGTCGGCAAAGGCGTTCCCTTTCGGGAGGCGCACGACTGCGTGGGTAAAGCGGTGGCGGCGGCCTTGGACAGGGGGATTGAATTAAAGGATCTGGCGATCGATGAACTGAAAAAGTTCTCGAAACATTTTGACCGGGATGTATATGATGTCCTGGATATTGATCGTGTTACGGATAAACGGGATACCTTTGGCGGCACGGCCATGACCGGTGTGCTGTCCCGGATAACCGCGGCGGAAAAAGAAATAGATGAAGAATAGATCTCCTTTTTTTCGGGCAGGTCCCGTCGGCCGGATGATGGGGGCTGGCATATTCGCGCTCTTGGCGTTTTCTTCCTGCGGCATAAAGACGCTTCCGGTGCCGCCCGATGTTTATGAACCTCCGGCCGTGAAAGAATTAAAGGCAAGTGTCGACGGCGGATCTGTCTGCCTGACGTGGGTTGTTCCGGACGGGCATGACCAGCGGGAAAAAGGTCTGTCTGAAACGGTGGTGTTTATGGCGGATCAATCGGGAGCGTGTCCGGATTGTCCGCTTCCCTATGAACCGGTAGCGAAAATTTCCGCCTGGGAGATGGCGGAAGACGGCCAGGGGAATCTTGAGGGCTGTCACAGGCTGAAGGTTGAGGGACAAGGTCCGTTTTCTTTTTATGTGGTTGGCTGTTCTGAAGCCGGCGTGTATGGTCCGAAATCCGACACGGTTGAGACTGCCAGCTCTTCCAGGGAGTAAAGATGGGACATATCGCTTATATTTCAATTGGTTCCAATGTAGGCGATCGCGCGGAAAACTGTAATAACGGCATGGCTGCTATAGCGGCCGTCGACGGAATAGATTTGCTTGCCCGGTCAAAACTGTTTTTGACCGAACCGGTGGATTATCTGGACCAGTCATGGTTTATCAATGCCATGGTTAAGATCAGTACATCTCTGGATCCACTGGCGCTGCTGGCCGTGTTAAAGGGAATTGAACGCGAGGCGGGCAGGAAAGAACAGATGGTGAAATTCGGGCCGCGGGTGCTGGATCTGGATATTCTGTTTTATGAGGACATGGTGATCAATTCCGAGACGCTTGTCCTGCCTCATCCGAGAATGCACCGGCGGAATTTTGTGTTGCGCCCGTTTTGTGATATCG
Organism: uncultured Desulfobacterales bacterium; assembly: GCA_964432245.1. GTDB lineage: Bacteria > Desulfobacterota > Desulfobacteria > Desulfobacterales > Desulfosudaceae > JBFMDX01. Next base: position 1,524 of record CAYSMV010000172.1, on the reverse strand, counting down.
ATCCGACCGTAGAGCATCCCGTGTATAAAAAAAATATCCGGCAGCTTGTTGACCTGCTGGATGATCGGGGACAGAAAGTGCTGGTGTATGAATGATGCTGCGTTTACTGGCTTTGATCGGCGTCGTTTTTCTGGTTGTTAAGGGCATCCGGCTGTGGCTGACTGTTTCTCGGGCAAGTGGGCGTATAACTAGAACTGACGAAGATTCCTCCCGGATCGATGACGTCATGGTCAAGGATCCTTATTGCCAGGTCTATTTTCCAAGAAGAGACGGCGTGCACCTAAAATTTAAAGGCAGGGATCTTTTTTTCTGTTCGGAAACCTGCCGGGATAAGTTTCTGGAAGAACATAAATAAGTGGGGGTTATTTTGTAAGCTTTTATAACGTGAGCACTAACCCGATAAACAGAGAAAGGAGTCCGGTTAGATGAAGTTTTTTATTGACACGGCCAATATTGATGAGATCAAGGAAGCGGCTAAAATGGGAATGGCGGACGGGGTTACCACGAACCCGTCGTTGATAGCCAGAGAAAAAGGGGATTTTAAGACCATCATCAAACAAATTTGCGAAGTAGTGGATGGACCCGTCAGCGCCGAAGTCATCAGCCTGGATACGGACGGCATGATTTCGGAAGCCCGGGACCTGGTTAAAATTGCCGACAACATCGTGATTAAAATCCCGATGACCGTGGATGGTTTGAAGGCGGTCAGCGCGCTGGCAAAGGAAAATATCCGTACCAACGTGACGCTGGTTTTTTCTCCGCTTCAGGCCCTTATGGCCGCCAAGTCTGGTGCCGCCTATGTCAGCCCTTTTGTCGGCCGGATCGACGACCTTTCGGCCGACGGTATGACCCTGGTGGAACAGATCGTCGAGATTTACAGTAATTATGCTTTTGATACGGAGATTATCGTGGCCAGCGTCCGTAACCCGTTGCATGTGCTGGAGGCGGCTTTAATGGGAGCGGATATCGCTACCATTCCGTTTAAAGTACTGGATAAGCTGGCGGCGCATCCGCTGACGGATAAAGGCATTAAAGCTTTTCTGTCTGACTGGGAAAAAGCGAAAAAATAGCTCCACTGGTTTTATATTAAGGAGGCTTGCCGGTGATTGACAAATCAAGGTTAAGGAAGTTGGTGAGCAGCCCCAATGCGTTGACCATGTCCCGCATTGTCGCCAGTCCGATCATTGTGGTTCTGTTACTGTTTCCCATGAACCGGGTAACTTTTTTCTTCGCGGCCCTGGTTTTTTCCGCTGCTTCGATTACGGATTATCTGGATGGTTATCTCGCCAGAAAATACGGCCAGATATCCGGATTCGGCAAAGCTATGGATCCGCTGGCGGACAAGATATTGACGGCCTCCGCCTTTATCATGTTGACGGCGGCGGGGCTGATTCCCGGCTGGGTGGCCTGCGTGATTATCGGGCGTGAACTGGCGGTAACGGGCTTGCGGAATATCCTGGCGGCCAGGGGAGAGGATATCTCCGCTTCGATCTGGGGAAAATGGAAAACCGGCTTCCAGATCGG
>CAYSMV010000171.1:0-3779 GCA_964432245.1 uncultured Desulfobacterales bacterium | reverse complement strand
CGTTTTCCACCGGGGTGGTGCAGGCGGTGACGGGCTTGTCCCGGCCCTTGATCTCCACGAAACAGAGTCGGCACGAAGCCGGCGGGTTTGTCATCTCCCTGACCCAGCAGAGATTGGGAATGTAGATTTCACTGTCCAGCGCGGCCTGAAGCACGCTGATGCCTTCTTCGGCCTGTATTTCCCAGTTGTCGATATAGAGTTTTATCATCCTTATTATTCCACCGGCTCTTTCGGCTTTTCCTCTTCCACCGGCACTTTCGGTTTTTCGATGATCGGCGCCGACTCGGGCGGCGACGTTCTCTTGACGGCGTCGTAAAGCGGGATGCAGACGTTCATGCACTCGCCGCATTTGATGCATTTTTCCTGGTCAATGCCTTTCTTGCGGTTGGCGGTGGTGAAAATCGCTTCCGTGGGGCAGCAGCCGACGCAGGCATCGCAGCCGCGGGCGCACTTGTCAAGATCAATATAATAGGCGATCAGGTCGCGGCACATCAGGGCCGGACAGACGCCGTCTTTGATATGGGCTTCATACTCATCCCGGAAATATTTCAAAGAGGTGATGACCGGGTTGGGCGCGGTCTTGCCCAGGCCGCAGAGAGATCCCTGTTTTACGGCCCTGGCCAGCCACTCCAGCCGATCCAGATCCTCTTCTTTTCCTTCGCCTTTGGTGATCCGGTCCAGGATTTCCAGCAGGTGTTTGGTGCCGATGCGGCAGAAAGTGCATTTGCCGCACGACTCTTTCTGAGTGAAATCCAGAAAATAGCGGGCCACGTTGACCATGCAGGTGTTGTTGTTCATGACGACCATGCCGCCGGAGCCCATCATGGCGCCGGCTTCGAGCAGGGAATCAAAATCAATGGGCGTGTCCAGAAAGGATTCGGGCAGGCAGCCGCCGGGGGGCCCGCCGATCTGAACGGCCTTGAAGGTCTTCTTGTCCGGTATGCCGCCGCAGATGTCGAAAATAAGCGACCGCAGGGTTTCTCCCATGGGGATTTCCACCAGCCCCGGATAGAGCACGTGGCCCACGATGGAAAAAATGGCTGTGCCCGGGCTTTTTTCGGTGCCGATGGAGCGGAACCAGTCCGGCCCTTTTTCGATGATGGCGGGCACCGTGGCCAGGGTCTTGACGTTGTTGATGACCGTGGGCCGGCCCTTCAGGCCCTTTTCCACCGGAAAGGGAGGACGGTTCTGAGGCATGCCCCGGAAACCCTCCACCGACCGGATCAGCGCCGTTTCTTCGCCGCAGACAAAGGCGCCTGACCCCTGGAAAACTTCGATGTCAAAGGAAAAATCGCCGCCTAAAATATTTTTGCCCAGCAGGTTCATCTCCCGGGCCTGCTCCAGGGCCTGGGAAACCAGCTTGACCGCCAGTGGATATTCGGCCCGGACATAAACAATGCCCCGTTCGGCGCCGATGGCCCGGCCGCAGATGATCATGCCTTCTATGATCTGATGAGGGTTGCTTTCCAGGATGGTCCGGTCCATGTAGGCGCCGGGGTCGCCTTCATCGGCGTTGCAGATGACCACTTTTTCCCCTGATTTCTGCGCGGCGGCAAACTGCCATTTTCTGCCGGTGGGAAACCCGGCCCCGCCCCGTCCCCGCAGGCCGGAAGCGATGACGGCCTCGATGATGGCCGCGGGATCCATCTCCAGGGCCATGCCCAGGGCCGTGTAGCCGCCCAGGGCCATATATTCATGGATCTCGGCCGGGTTGATGCGGCCGCATTTTTCCATGATAATCCGTTTTTCCCTGTTAAAACGGGGGTAAAGCATGACCGACGGAATCGTGTCGTTTTCTTCCATGGCGCCGTAGACGTGTTCCAGACAGGGATCCCCGTTTTTAAGAAAATTTTTCACCAGCATGACGGCCTTGCCTTCGTTGACCTGCTGGTACATGATCGGAGGAAATCCCGATTCCGGGGCGTCGATGATCACCAGCGGCTCGGCGTAGCAATGGCCGTGGCAGCCGATGGGATGGATGATGGCGTTGATGTTGTCTTTTTCAAGCTGGGCCTCAAAGGCATCCCGGGTTTCCCGGGCGCCGGCCGCCAGGCCGCAGGTAGCCATGCCGATATGGATTTTCGGAGTCTTTGACTCGCGGAATTGCCGCCATTTTTCGGCGGCTTTTTCCTGCAGAGCGCGCAGGTTTTCTTTTATCCGGTCGTTATTCTGAGTCATCTGGCTGATCCGGCGCGACTTTTTTTTTGGCGATTTCTATCTGCGTAAACAGGCCCTCAATTTTACTGGGAGACATGTAGGCGTGGACCTTATCGTTGACCAGCGCCACAGGCGCCAGGGCGCAGCAACCGACACAGGCCACGCGCTCTATGCTGAATTCCCTGTCTTCGGTGGTCTGACCTTCCTTGATCCCCAGTTTGCGCTCGAAATTTTCCAGGATGATGTCCCCGCCGCGGACATGACAGGCGGTACCCAGGCAGACCTTGATTTGGTGTTTGCCCGGCGGATTGAAGCGGAACTGGTTGTAGAATGAGGCCACGCCGAATACCTCGCCGGCGGAAATATTTAAATGGCCGGCCACCAGGTTGAGTGCTTCGACGGGGATATATCCCAGTTCTTTCTGTGATTTCTGGAGCAAAGGAATAAGGGCGCTTCTGTCGTTGGAATAATTTGTCAAGGAGGAACGGATGGCGTCAATTTTTTTTTCTTCTTCAGCGGTTATGTGGGTTAACATGGCACGTCCCAATGTAAATACCCGGAATATCGGCGACACCCTGAAGAGCGACGGTATTCGGACGATTAGTACCAAAAACATACTAATATAATCGCATAAAATTTTATTTCAAGTCTTTTTTGAAAGAATTTTTGCGAATATTTTCTTGTCGCCCGCCTGTACTTTGATTTTATTGGGCCCGGCCGGTATCAGGACCGGTATTGATGTGGTTTTCCCTCCGCTTCGTTGCTCTCGCGCCGATCCAGCCTTAAAAAATACTTGACATCAAGGCGATTGAACGGGTATAAAATACCAAAAATTACTGCCGCTCATGGATGCAACAGCGCCGGCAGGCATGAATCTTCACCGGACATGGTGAGAACTAACGTTAAGACAGGGAGGTCGATTATGAAAGCGCCGGTTGCCGCCCGGGTTCCCTGTGGCGGTTTCTTTTTTCCTTTTTTTCCATATCAGTCGTCTGTTGTCTCTCGGGGAGCCTTTTTCCGATCCTGCTTGTTGAAATTTTTATCAACACGATTTGGTCGCGGCGTTCGCGGTTCTGGGCTGAAAATTATAAAAAGCAGACATGGCGTTACTCTTGTTGAATTGATGGCTGCCATGGCGATTCTGGCCGTTCTGTCCGGCATGGCCGGGTTCGGGATCTTACGCGGCATGCCGGAACGGCGGATGATGAGCGCCGCCCGGGAAATTTATTGCGGGCTTCGGCAGGCGCAGGCAAAAGCCGTAAGCCTCAACGAACGGATCGCCGTTAATTTTGATCCGGACACGGAGGCGTTTTCACTGATCGATACGGAGGGCAACACCATTTCCAGAACGAAGCTGCCCGGATATATCGATCTTTACCAGGTTACCGGAGACAACGAAAAGAACAACCATTTTTTTTTCAATTCCCGCGGGATCAAGACTGGAATATCCGGTTCGGTTGCCATCAAATATCCCCGGCCCGGATATTCCCGGCGGCGGGTGCGGGTGACGTCCGTCGGATCTATGGTCATCCAGCGCTCGGATGATGACGGAAATAACTGGGGATAAGAAAAATGAACGCATCAATACCGGGCGATTCCTGCTTTTATAAAGGTTTTACGCT
>CAYSMV010000170.1:0-4192 GCA_964432245.1 uncultured Desulfobacterales bacterium | reverse complement strand
ATGAATCCGATCATCGAGGTGGCGGTAAAAAAGGCGCCGGCCAGCCAGTGGGCCGGCAGAATACCGATCAGAGAAAACGGAATGGCCACCATGATCGTCAATGGCGTCATAAAAGATTGAAACCACCCCACTACCAGCACAAAAATCAAGACCAGCACCACCGCAAACGCAATACCCATGTCGCGGAAAACTTCATAGGTAATATGCCATTCCCCGTCCCACTTCATGGAATACTTCCGGTCGCTGTCCGGCAGGCCGGCCGTATGCTGTTCCATATGGTAACCTTCCGGCAGGCTGATGGCGTCGATCTTTTTCCTCATTTCCAGTATGGCGTAAACCGGGCTTTCTTTTACCCCGGCCACGTCTCCAATGATATAGACCACGGGCATGAGGTTTTTATGATAAAGACTCTTTTCGCTGACTGTCTTTACCGGAGTCACCAGGGTCGACAACGGCACCAGTCTGCCGTTGGGAGAGGCTATTTTTATGGCTTCAAGCTGCTTCACGCCGGAGCGGGCCGACCGGGGAAGCTGAAGAATAATGGGGATATCCTCTTTTTCAAGAGGCTGATGAAGAAGGCCGACCTGCCGACCGGTGATTGCCGTTTCAAGCGTACGGGCGATTTTGGCGACATCAATGCCATGCAGCGCGGCTCTTTCACGGTCCACTGTAAAATCGTATCGCGGCTGCTCGTCTTCCACGTACCAGTCCACATCCACCACCCCCGGCGTCTCTTCAAATATTGCCATGACCTTACGGGCGATCTCCCGCCGCCGGTCATCATCAGGACCGTATATCTCCGCCACCAGCGTGGATAAAACCGGAGGCCCGGGCGGCACTTCGGCTACCTTGACGCGGGCGCCGTATTTTTCCGCTATTTTCGTCAAAACCGGCCGCACGCGTTTCGCGATGGCATGACTCTGCTGCCGGCGATGGTGTTTTCCCGCGAGATTGACCTGGATATCGGCGACATTCGGCCCCTGCCTTAAATAATAATGACGGACCAGACCGTTGAAATTAAATGGGCCGGAAGTACCGGCATAGATCTGGTAATCCGTTACTTCGTTGACGGTGGCGAGAAAATCTCCCATCTCCATGGCCGCCGCGGACGCCTCTTCCAGCGTGGCCGATTCCGGCATATCGATAATGACCTGAAATTCGCTTTTATTGTCGAACGGCAGCATCTTCACTTTCACCAGCCCCAACCCGACCAGGGCGCATGATAGCAGCAGCAGCCCCACGACTCCCGTAAAGAAAAGCCATCTCGTTTTCGGATGATGAATCAGCGGCGACATGGCGCGCCGGTAAAGGCGCGTGCTCCAGTCCTCCTGTTCCCCGGCCTTTTCCGGGCCTGATTTTTCATCATGTTTAATGAGACGGATGGACGCCCAGGGAGTGATGATAAACGCCACCAGAAGAGAAAAAATCATCGCGGCCGAGGCGCCTACCGGAATGGGACGCATATAAGGGCCCATGAGCCCGCCGACAAAAGCCATGGGAAGAATCGCGAAAATAACCGTCAAAGTCGCCAGAATGGTCGGGTTGCCGACTTCATCCACGGCTTCCGCCGCCACCTCCGTTCGGGCCCGTCCGCTGTTCTCCGGAAGCCTGAAATGCCGGACGATGTTTTCGACGATCACGATGGCGTCATCCACCAGGATGCCGATGGAAAAAATAAGCGCAAACAGCGTTATCCGGTTCAAGGTGTATCCGTATAAATAAAAGACGGCCAGCGTCAGCGCCAGGGTTACCGGGATGGCCAGGGCCACCACGCCGGATTCGCGGTGGCCGAGGGTAAACCAGATCAGAATCGTAACCGAAACAATGGCGATCATCATGTGATACAAAAGTTCGTTTGATTTTTCCTGAGCGGTCTCGCCGTAGTGCCTTGTAATCGTGATGCTAAGGTTATCGGGAATGATTTTCCCCTTAGCATCTTCAATTCTCTTTAAAACCTGTTCTGCCACCGTGATGGCGTTGGCCCCTTTTCGTTTCGCGACCGTCAGCGTAACCGCGGGGAAAAGGCCTTTAAAATCGCCCTTTCTTTGAATCCCCTTTTCCCCGGCGGCCGGTCCGGCCCCGAAAAACACATACTGGCCCGGTTCGCCGGGACCATCCGTAACCGTGGCGACATCACGCAGGTAAACGGGCCTGCTGCCGGATATCCCGATCACCACGGATTCAACATCCTGACTGTTTTTCAGAAAACCGCCGGTATGAACCAGCACCTGTCCTTCCAGCGAAGGCATCAGGCCGGTATCGGTCTCATGGTTTGCCGCCTGAAGCATCTGCGCCACCCTGTCCGGATCAAGGTTATAGGCGGCCAGCCTGACCGGATCAATATGAGCCAGAACCTTGCGGGGTTCACCTCCGATCAGCGTTGTAATGGACACGTTGTCTTCACGTTTGATCAGGGTTTCAACCTCCGCGGCAACCCGGCGAAGAGAATAATGATCAAACTCCTCGCCCCAGAAGGTCAGCGCCAGGATCGGCACGTCATCAATATAACGGGGTTTTATCAGCGGCGGTGTCGAGGCCCATGGGATTCTGTCGTAACTGGCCATCAGTTTTGACTGCAGCCGCACGATGGCCTCTTCTTCATTCTGGCCCACGAAAAACCGGACAATCGCCATGGAAACACCCGGACTCGAAGTGGAATAGACATATTCAACCCCGGGAATTTCCCACAGCAGCTTCTCCATGGGAGATGTGATCCGCTGTTCAACCTCCTTGGCGGTAGCGCCGGGCATCTGCGCGAACACGTCCACCATGGGAACGATGATCTGCGGCTCCTCTTCCCTGGGCAGCGCGATAACGGCCGCGATCCCGAGCAGAATAGAAGCGATAATAACCAGAGGCGTCAGCTTGGAGTCGATAAAATAACTCGCGAAGGCGCCGGCAATTCCCTGCTTCTTCATGAAACGTTCTCCACTGTAACGCCGTCTTCCATGTCGGGCGGGGGCTCCAGCACGTAACGATCACCGTTTTTCATGCCGGAAATGACCTCCACCGACTCACCCATGTCCCTGCCGACGCGAAGCAGTCGAAACCGCGCCGTGTTGTTCTCGTCGACAAGATAATACCCGGTCAACTGGCCTCTCTGGACCAGCGCGGTTTTGGGAACCAGCATCATACCAGCCTCTCCAACGGGCAGGGCTACCCTGGCGAACAATCCGGAACGAAAACTATATCCTTCCGGCAGGGCGACTTTAACGATAAACGACCGGCTTTGCTGATCCGCGGCCGGATCGATCCGGCCGACCCTTCCCTGAATAACCAGATCCTGCATGGAAGGAATCGTCACATTCAATTCAGAGCCGAGTAAAACGGCCCGTATATGGATTTCAGGAACCACCAGAGAAACGCAAAAAACGCCCTCCATCTCCATGGCCAGGAGCGGCGTACCGGGTGAGGCCATGTCTCCCACGTCGATCATCCTGGACGTAATCTTCCCCTTGTAGGGCGCCCGGATGGTCGCGTCTTTTAAAATCGTCGCGGCTGACTCAACGTTGGCCTCGGCCTGCTGAACCCGGTTTTCGGCGGCTTCCACCATGGCCTCCGCCTGGGCCAGGGCGGCGGACGCCTGCCGGTAGCGGGCGTCCATCTCGTCAAATTCCTGCCGGCTGACCGACTCTTCTTTTAAAAGATTCTGATACCTTTCATGCGTGGTGCGCGCCAGATCGGCGCCGGCTTTGGCGGCGTCCCTGGCGGACTCCGCCGACGCCAGAGAACGTTCTGCCTCGGCCAGCGCAGCCCGCGCCCCGCGCAACTGCGAAATCGCCTGCTGATCGTCCAGCTCAATGAGAAGCTCGTTTTTATCTACCAGATCCCCCTCCCTGGCATGAATCACCTTAACGGCGCCCATAAGCTTGCTGGAAAGAGTGCTCGTCGTCCGGGACTCCACCGTACCAACGGCTTCATAAAAAAATTGCCGGGGATTTACCGAAGCGACAGCCACCCTCGTTTTTACTGTTTTAACAGCTTCATCCCGGGTGGTGCCGGGTTCAATTTTGTCCCGGCAACCGGACATTGCCATTAAGGAGACAAAACACAGACTGCAAAAGAAAAATTTCCGTCCCATTATTCCCTCCCGGCATGCCTTCCGCGTCATCCCAACCCGCGAGCCAGGCACGCAATAAAATCTCAACGCCGTACGGAAATATCAGCCGCAACGGATGCCGGCTTTTTCCGG
>CAYSMV010000169.1:0-4953 GCA_964432245.1 uncultured Desulfobacterales bacterium | reverse complement strand
CCGTTACCGGTACGATTTATTTTTTTACGTTCGGGCTTTTTTTAATCGGCTGGATTATCGACCTGTTTCTTATTCCAGGCATGGACCGCCGCGCGGATCTGAAATTCCAGGCCGGAATCATCGATTATAACGTGGCCTGGATCCTGCTGACGTTTCTGGGTTTGCTCGGGGTGCATCGGATGTACATGGGGAAATGGATTACCGGAATTATTTACCTGTTCACCGGCGGTCTGCTGGGGCTGGGCTATCTTTATGATTTCTGCACCTTGAACGGTCAGATTGATTTTTTAAACCGCTCCCGGTAGTTCCTGGCGCCGAAAAACCGCACCGGCCGCGACGAAGTTTTGATTGTTCGCGGCAGATCAAGGGCATTTATATTGAAGTACAAGGAATATTGCTTTTTGATACCGTCATCACCCGGTTAAACCGGGGTGATGACGAAAAACTTGTTTATCGCAGGAAATTATGTTAATGATGGCGTAAATTGTAATAATTGCGCAACAGGCCGTTTGTATTACATTTCATGTAAACAGCGAACATAAATGGGGGGGGGCATGGGCCATGCCGGAACAACCATCGTTTAAAGGCTTGCGGGAGAGCGAGCGCGAGCTTCGTAAAACCATCATTTTGAACACCACGGTCAATCTGTTTAAGGAAAAAGGACTGCATTCGGTGGGGATGCGGGATATCGCCGCTCAGGCCGGAATCTCGGCGGCAACCATTTACAGGTATTTTCCCAGCCGGGATGATATCATTGTGGAGGCTCTGATTCAGGACATAAACGCCATTGAAAAGCAGATCGACAATATTCTCGAATCCGAGGCCATTACCCTGGAAGACCTGGCCATAGAGGTGGTCGATTATTTTTATCATAATGAAACGACTTTTCAGATGATGTGTTATTTTCTGACCTGTGGCGCGATTGATCCCGAGGCCTTGAAAAAATTCAATATGGTATCCGAATATTTTATTAATATGTTTACCATGAAATTAAAGAGCAAGGGGATCGTTGCCGATGATCTGGCGACACACGCGTTTTTTGCGTCCGTTTCCGGCGTGGTCCTGACGTTCAGAAATTATCCTGGTCTGAATGATGACGAGAAAAGGGGATACATGCATCAGATGGCTCTGGCCATTATCAAAAACGGCCGGAATCTGTCACTGCTTTCTCGATAGTGCCGTCAGGGCATAACCTTTTTTGTTTTTCTAACAAAGTTAATTATTGATGGGGTGAAACGATGAAACAAGAACTGATCGGCCCTTCAAACAAGGTGCTGGAAGTTGATCTGTCCTCACGCACGGTTGAAGTTTACGTGGTTTCTCAGGAACTGCGCAGGCTTTATCTGGGGGGCAAAGGGCTTGGCTTGAAATTGATTTTCGACCGTCTGCCGCCGGGCGTAGATCCGCTGGGGGAGGAGAATATCATCGCCTTTATGCCGGGCGTGCTTCTGGGCACCGGCGCTCCCTGCACGGGAAGATTTGATGCGGTTACCAAATCACCCCAGACAGGTATCATGACTTCATCTTCCTGCGGCGGTCCTTTTGGCATGCAGTTAAAGACGGCCGGCTGGGACGGGCTGCTGATCAAGGGGAAAGCCGACCGGCCGGTTTGTCTGGAAATCACTTCCGAAGGGGCGAACTTCAGGGAAGCCGATGCCCTCTGGGGTAAAGACACCGCTTCCGCCCAGGAACAACTGGTTGATGACAAACGATCCGCCGCCCTGGTGATCGGACCGGCCGGTGAAAACAGAGTCCGTTACGCCAATATCGCTTCGGGCCACCGGTTTCTGGGCCGCGGCGGCATGGGCGCCGTTATGGGTGCCAAGAATCTCAAGGCGATCGTGGCCAGGGGCGGTAATTATCAGATTAAGCCGCTGGACCCGGCCGGGTTTGAAAAAGCGAAAAAAGTCGCCGCCAAATACATCAAAAACAATCCCATGACATCGGTCGTCTATACCAATTACGGCACCCGGGCCAATGTCAATCTGAGCAACAAGGGCAATATTCTGCCGATTAATAATTTTACGGACGGTCAGAGCGATCTGGCGGTCAATATATCCGGCGAAAAAATACGGCAGGAGCGCCAGTTGCGGCCCAGCACCTGCAAGCCCTGTTCCATTTTGTGCGGCCAGAAGGGCGTCTTTAACGGCCAGGAGCAGCCGGTGCCGGAGTTTGAAACGGTCGGACTGCTGGGCTCCAACCTCGGCATATTCGATGTCGATCAGATCGCGGAATTCAACCGCATCTGTAACGAAATGGGGATGGATACCATCTCCGCCGGCGGCACCCTGGCCTGGGTCATGGAGGCCGCGGAAAAAGGGCTGGTGAACAGTTCCCTGCGGTTCGGCTCGGCGGAGGGCGTGGCGCAGGCCCTGATTGACATTGCAAGGTGTGAGGGGTTCGGGGCCGAAATGGCCCTGGGCTCAAAAGCGCTTTCGGAGAAATACGGCGGCACTGATTTTGCCATTCAGGTCAAGGGCCTGGAAATGGCGGCCTATGATCCCCGCGGCTCTTTCGGCCAGGGGCTGGCTTACGCGGTTGCCAATCGCGGCGCCTGCCATTTATCGGCCTATCTCGTCGCCCAGGAAGTTTATTTTAAACTGTTGAATCCCTCCAGGGCATACGCCAAGCCGGAATTCACGAAGTTTTTCGAAAGCCTGACCTGCTGCATCAATTCTCTGCAGACCTGCCAGTTTACCATGTTCGCCTATCTTCTGGAGCCGCCCATGTCAAGATATTCGCTCGACGCGGTGCTGGCATTGCTGATGCAGAATTTGCCGTTTATCGCCATAAAGTTCGTTGATTTCAGCCTTTATAACAAGCTCTGGTCTTCGGTTACCGGGATTAAAATATCCAACGGCGAGTTCTTGAAAGCCGGCGACAGAATTCATGTGCTGGAGCGGTATATGAATACCCGGGAAGGAATTTCCCGTAAAGACGATACATTGCCGGCGCGATTGCTGAAAGAAGGCCGGAAATCGGATGCGCAGGCAAAGACGGTCCCCCTGGAAAAAATGCTGGATAAGTATTACAGGCTCCGGGGTTTTGATAAAAACGGGGTTCCTAGCAATGAAACCTTGAAAAAGCTCGGTATTGCGGCATAGGGAATTCAGGTCCATATGCAGGATTTAACCCGTTCCCAGAAGGCCCGGTTCGCCATCAGCACCTTCAAGACGCTTGCCAAGGCGCTTGCCCTGCGGGGATCTTTCAGGCCCTCCGGCAGGACGGGCCGTCAGCTGGCTGACTGTCTGTTGACCCTCAGGCCGGAAATTTACGGCAGCATGACCGATCCCCGGGTGGTGGAACTCAACGGGCTGGAATACGTAATGGATCGGTTGCCGCGCGGTATTGAAGAGTGTACCCGGATCACGCTGACCGATGAAAATCAGTTTGGTGAAGGTGTTTTTGAGGAGATTGTGCCGTTGAAGCGACGGCGCACCAGTTTCCGGATCAGCGAAACCGAGATGTGTCTTGTCGTTACCCGCGGCCTGAGTGAAATATACGATATTCTGACGCATCTTACTTTTTTAAACATCGAGGCCGGAAAGATTCAGGCCCGGATCGCGGATGAAGCCGGCGGCCTGACCAGTGAATGGCGGGATCTGAAAAAGCATGTCGAACACCCGGGAACACTCGGCGATCAGGAACTGGAACAAGCTGTCTGGAACCTGAGCCTGATCGTGGGCCGGCCTTATTCTGAAACACGGCAGACTTATGAACATATGGAAAAGAACCGGGCGGCTCACAAGAGCAACAACGGCCTTTTTTCGATAATTTACCATCTGGGCAAACGGGCGCATGAAGAACAATGCTCTTCCGATAAGATGCTGGCGGTATATTTTACGCCTTCCCTGATGAGTATTATAGCCCACCAGCGCAATGGAGAACGCTGGGCCAGGGATATAAAAGCCAGGCTGCGGGAGCTCAACCTCCTGGATCGTCAACTCCACATCATCAGCGCCAACCTTCACAGCGTCGCGAACCTGATTTATGGTTACGCGGCGGCCAAGGCGTGTTCCCTGATGACTCCCGCGGATGATGACTTATACGGTTTCATAGGGTGCATCCGGGAGCATGGCGATGAGGTCCTGGAATACGCCCGGCAAAACGGCCTGCATGAAATCGCGGATCGTTCCGGCTCCCATATTAATTGTCAGATTATTGATGCCGCTGATTTCGCGTCCATACCGCGGCACCCGGACCATCAGCTTGATTTTTCATGCCCCGGGGAGGACCCGCCGGTGCTGCTGGTGATGGATTACGCCTTCGGAGCCCAGGCCTTTGAGGCGCTGGACTGCCTGCTGGATCCCGCCACCGATGATCCGCCCCGGCGCGTGAACGTCAAATCAATATCCATCATGGGCAAGGCCGGTGTGCTGGGCGGGAACAAGGGCGATATCATGCTGGCGACCGCTCATGTAATCGAAGGCACCTCCGATAACTATATATGCAAGAACGATTTGAGTCCGGCGGATTTTGAGCCGGGGATCGATGTTCATACCGGCCCCATGATCACCGTCCTGGGCACGTCGCTGCAGAACCGTGATCTGCTTCAGCGGTTTCAGGAGGGCTGGCATACGATCGGGCTGGAGATGGAGGGCGGTCATTATCAGCGGGCCATCAGCGCCGCCATTATCAAGGGGCATATTCCGGCGAGCGTCAAGACAAGATATGCCTATTACGCCTCGGATAATCCGCTGGTCAGCGGCCAGACCCTGGCCGCCGGCGAGATGGGGCCGGAAGGGATCCGGCCGACCTATATGGTCACCAGGGTGATTCTTGAGAAGATCTTTGAAGGCGGCCGATAACCGGTAAGCCTTGCGGTTCATCCTATTGTTTTTTTACGTCTGTTTGTCTGCTTAAAGTATTTTCCGGATATCAACCTCGATTTTTATTCAATTTCATACAGGCGCCAGGTCGGCGGAATCTCATCGTTGGTATAAAGCAGACAAA
>CAYSMV010000168.1:0-2268 GCA_964432245.1 uncultured Desulfobacterales bacterium | reverse complement strand
TTTGTCGGTTTGCGGAGTGAAGCCGTCCTGTCCGCGGCGCTGAAAAAGGCGCTGGCCGCCTGACCGGTTTTTAAGACGCGACAGCCGGCGCCGTAACAGACAGGCGGGCCGGGGTATTTTTTCAGCAGATGCGCGGCCAGGCGTTTGCCGAAGGCGATGATGGTGATCACGGTGGGCCGGTCCAGGGCTTCCGGGAAGACGCTGGCGTCGCACACAAAAAGGTTTTTTATCTCTCTGGCTCCAAGATTTTCGTCCAGCACCTCGCCGATCCGGCAGGTGCCGCTGGGATGGGCGCCCCGGATCTCTCCGGGCACGATGGAGCTTTCCGGGCAGCCGGTTTCGATCAGAACCTCCCGGGCCAGGCCGATGCCTTTATTGAGCTTTGCCATGTCCGCCCCGGTCAGGGACTTGGAAACCTCGCCTTTTTCGCTGACCCAGCCGCCGATCTCATCCTTGACCTTGACCAGGATGCCGATCATTTTCTTATAGTGAATGATTTTGAAGGCGTCCCGCCATCTGTTTTTGGCCAGGCCGATCATGGTCATCACCCAGGGGTCGATGAGCGTGCCCAGCCGGATGCCGTCGCTGTCGTACCATTTCCAGGTGACCACGCTGACCAGCGGGTCCCGGTAAGTGCCGCCGGACGGGCAGATGCCGTAGACCAGCACCGTCGGGTCCACCACGCAGCCCTGGCCGGCCTTTTCAATGCCCGCCCGCTTCAGCAGCACCGGGGTAGGAATGCCGCCGGCGGCCAGGACGATCCGGTCGGCGTAGAATGATTGCGGTGAGCCGCCTTTGACGCTGACCCGGACGCCCCTGGCGGTGTGATCTTCGACGATCACTTCCCGGCACTCGGCCTGCGTCATCAGCACGGCGCCCGCGTCCACCGCCTCCGTGATATAATCACGGGCCGTCCAGCGCTCACCGTAGTTCTGGCCCAGCGAGGTGTCGGCCCCGCTGATGCGGCCGTTTATGACTTTTTTTATGTCGATAAACTTGGGCATGGGCTCCCATTCCTGGCCCAGGCGGTTGCCGGCCTCCATCACGGCCCGGGAAGCGTCGCCCAGATATTCCGGGGGCAGGATATCCACGTGTAGTTCCCGGCAGATATCGTCGGCGTAAGTTTCCAGATCAATGCCGTATTTTGATTTCAGCCAGGGCGGCGGCAGGGCGGCCGAACCGGAGTAAAGGGTGGTGGCTCCGCCCACGCTGGTGACCTTGAGCATGGAGAGTCCTTCCCGGCTTTTATAAAAACCGAAGCGGTCGAGCATGGCCAGGGCGCCCAGGTAGGTGCCCAGGTTGCGGTGGTATTTTCCTTTTTCCAGCAGCAGCACGCTTTTTTTCGCCCTGGACAGTTCCCGGGCCACTGTCGCCCCTCCGGGCCCGGATCCGACCACGATAAAATCGTATTTTTCAGCCATGAGTCCCCCCTTATGAAGAAAATTTATGATTTTGACGTTTTAGATAATATACAGAATCCGGCTTCAAAATTTAAGCAAAAAGGGTTTTTTTTATCGTTTACGGGTGATTTACAAAAGGCGCCCTGCTTGTTAAGGTGAATGAAAAACAGGAGAAGGAGCCGGTCGTGCGTGTTGAAATCTTAGGGACCGAGTCCCTGGGCGTCCGGGGATTGTGCTGCGCCGTGCGAACACGGGAGCGGTATGTCGTTATTGATCCCGGCCTGGCGCTGGGCTTTCTGCGGAACGGGCTGCTGCCTCATCCGCGGCAGGTGGCGGTCGGAGTGACAACGGCCCGCCGCATTCTCAGCCACCTGGCCATGGCCACGGATGTGGTGTTTTCCCATTATCACGGCGATCATATTCCCCTGGCGGCGGCTAATCCCTTTCAATTGCCTTTGTCTGAAACGGCTCCTCTGCTCAAAAAGCCGCGTTTGTGGGGTAAAGGCACAACCGATGAGCCGGAAACTTTCGCGGCCCGCTGCCGGGACCTGGAAACCGCGGCCGGCCGGCCGGTCTGCCGCTGCGAAGGCCGGCGGCAGGAGATTTTTACGTTTTCCGAAGCCATGCCCCACGGCGACAGGAGCGCGGGGCTGGGCAATGTCATGATGACCCGGATCGAGGAGGAGAAAGAAGTATTTGTGCACGCCTCGGACATTCAGCTTCTGGACGACGCGCCGGTTTCGGTTATTCTGGAGTGGCGGCCGACCATTCTGCTGGTCAGCGGGCCGCCGCTGTATCGCCGCCTGGCCGCCGGCAGGCTTGAAGCCGCCCGCGAACGGGCGCTGGCGCTGGTCAGGGGAGGGCCCTG
>CAYSMV010000167.1:0-2615 GCA_964432245.1 uncultured Desulfobacterales bacterium | reverse complement strand
AGTGCCTCTGCCGTCAGCACTGGGCGTTGCACGGAGAACCCTGCCGGCTGGATCTTCCCATAGAAGCGCATTTGTGGATCGGCCCTTTTGCCGATCATGTGGTGAAATATGGTTATGGCCGCAGGATATCCAAAAAAGAAGCATTTGATCTTATCCAGACGGTGCGCGAGCGGGGCGGAATACATGAGATCATGCACACCAGGATGGATGTAGAGCACGAACCCGGCCTGTCGGTGTGCAGTTGCTGCTGGGACTGCTGCACGGCGCTGGGCAACTACAACCGGGGGCTGATGCCGCTGGCGGTCAAGGCTTACTTCAGGGCATCCATTACGGACATGAGCAAATGCACGCTCTGCGGCCGCTGCGTGGAATTCTGCCCGGTCAGTGCCATGCAAATCGAGCACAACCGGCTGATTCATGATCCTGACCTGTGTATCGGCTGCGGCCAGTGCGAATATCAGTGTCCGGAAAAAGCCGTTATCATGGTCCCTGATGAAAGGGTGGTCAGGCTGGGCATGCTGAAAAAATCAAAACGCAAGGCCGCCTTTAGAGATTGATTGAATCATCTCATGGCGGGGGGGAGACAATGAAGGAGGAAAACAACGTCGCTTTTTTAAAATTTATACGGCAACCGGAACGAAAAACTCATTTTCAGGCTTTTGTGGATCATCTGAATCAGCAGGCGCGGTTATTGCACCGACCCTGCGGAGTGGCCGCGCTGGTCGCCTGGATCAATTTCGCTTTTCGGCTCGATCCGGTCTTACACCCGGAATTCCCGGGACTGGTCTATTTCCGCATCGGCTTGGCCCTGGCCGGAGCCTACGTGCTGGCCGCCTCGTTTTCTGATCGTCTGCGGGGAAAGGGTCAGGGGCTGCTGTATCTGCTGGTGGTATTTTCATTATTATCCTGCTCTTTTTTTACCGGGAGACTGGCGGACGACGCCGCCTATGTCTCAGGTTTACAGATTCTGATCCTTATTATCGTGGCCATGCCGACTCTTTTCCGGACCCTGCTGCTTTTTTATGTGCTTTCCGCTCTTCTGTTTATCAGCGCCGTTCTTATTTATAAACCGGATATCAGCTCCTTGAGCACCAAATACAGCCTTAATAACCTGATCATATCCTATCTGCTCGGCGTGTTTATGTCCTATCTCATGGACCGGTTCCGATTTACCATGTTTTTCAACCAGATCCGGCTCAACAACACGGTGGATGAATTGCAGTCCCTGCTGACCGAGGTGGCCGATAAAGGCAGGATAGTCACGGATGTTTCCGCCGGGCTGTTGACGGCTTCCGAAAGCATGTCCGCCAGCGCGTCCACCATGAGCGAAACCATGAAGTCCATATCGGAAACGGTGTCGGCCGCCGTCAGGCAGATGAACCAGAACATGAGCCGGGTTCTCGATATAATGAAAACTTCTTCTGAAAACATCCAGGTGGCCGAAAACGTCGTGACGAATCTAACCCAGACGATTCACCAGCTGGCTCAGAATTCGCAGCATGTCAGACAGCGCACCAGAGAGGCGGTCGTCCAGGTTGACCGGGCTTCGGACAGTGTGCAGACGCTGGACAAAACGGCCAGTAAGATCGGAGAGGTCGCCGAAAGTATTGCGGATGTTTCCCGGCAGACCAACCTGTTATCATTAAACGCCACCATAGAAGCGAGCCGGGCCGGGGAAGCCGGCAAAGGCTTTGGCGTGGTCGCCGGGGAAGTTAAAGCCCTGGCGGGACATGCCGGGAAAGCCACCAGCAATATCCGGGGGCAGCTTGATATCATCCAGAAGATTACCGCCGAAACGGTCGCGATCATCAAACAGGTATCCGACATGATCAATAACATCGATGAAACCTCGTTTTCCGCCGCTTCGGCGCTGGACAATCAACTGGCCTCTACCAGGGAGATTTCCGATCATGTCCGGCAGGCCTCTTTGAAAATTCAGGAGGCCACCGACAGCATTGCCAGAACGTCCACCGTTTCTGAAAACGTGACAAAAGAACTGGATGACTTGAACCGCTCTTCCGCTGACTTGCGTGCCGCCGCCGCTCAGGTCCATAAAAACGCTCAGGATCTGTCAGGCGTGGCCGATCATCTGAAAGCCGTCATTGAAAAGCTGAAAAATAAAAAAACGGCGCAATCCGCATCCTTGATCGCGGCCATTAATATCAGCCTTCACCATGCGAGGCAATAACGGCAAAATCAATACCGTCGCCGGCCACCGAGGCCTGAACGGTGCTGTTCTCCGGGATGTTGCCTTTCAGAATTTCCATGGCCAGGGGATTTTCCAGGTATTTCTGAATCGCCCGTTTCAGGGGCCGGGCCCCATACACCGGGTCATAGCCTTTTTCAGCCAGAAAACGCCGGGCCTCATCGGTCAGCTTCAGCTCCACTCCCCGGTCGGCGGTGCGGCGGCTGAGCCGCTCCACCTGGATCTCCACGATGCGGGCGATCTGTTTCCGGTCAAGATTGTGGAATATGATGGTTTCATCCACCCGGTTCAAAAATTCCGGCCGGAAATGCCGGCGAAGGACATCGGATAAACGGTCTTTCATCGTTTCCGGATCGGTTCCGGCCATCTCCTGAATCATCTGGCTGCCGATGTTGCTGGTCATGATGAT
>CAYSMV010000166.1:0-3583 GCA_964432245.1 uncultured Desulfobacterales bacterium | reverse complement strand
AAACCCATACAGCCAGGCCGTGCGGAGGATGAGATGGTTGTCCGTGGCGCGAATGACCGCCAGCTCGCCTTCGCGTTTGGTAACCCCGTAATAGGACAGGGGGGCGGGCGCGTCCGTTTCCAGGTATGGTTCCGGCGGTTTTTTCCGGCCGTCAAACACAAAATCAGTCGAAACATGCACCAGCTGGGCGCCGCAGTCTTGAGCGGCCCGCGCCAGGTTCTCCGGGCCGGTTACATTGACGGCCCGGGCCAGCACTTTTTCGGTTTCGCATTTATCCACCTGGGTGTAGGCGGCGCAGTTGATTATGACGTCCGGCCTGATTTCCCGGACAAAGGCCAACACCCGGTCCTCGCGGGTGATGTCCAGGTCCTCGATATCCACGCAGGTCACGGCATGGGCGCCGCGCAACACCGATTCGCAGTCTTTTCCAAGCTGTCCGTTTCCGCCGGTAATCAATAGGTTCATAAATCGTTCCGCCTGTTGTCAACCCGCCCTCATAATCCGATTTTTTTATATAGGAGAAAAAATGCTTTTGCAAGGTAGGTTTTGGGGACGCCCTTTATATTTTTATATTTATAACTGGAGGGAAATAGGGGACGTCCTTTATATTTTTATATTTATAACGGAAATAGGGGACGTCCTTTATATTTTTATATTTACAAATCAAACTTTGCCTGATACACAGATTTTATGCCCAGAAAAGCCAGAATAGACGCGCCGGGCGCGGTTCATCATGTTATTGCCCGAGGAATTGAGCGAGGCAGAATATTCCGGGATGACCGGGATCGCGAAAATTTTATCGAGCGCCTTGGACTACTTGTTCACGAAACCCGGGTCCGGTGTTTTGCCTGGGCGTTGGTTCCCAATCATTTCCATTTATTGTTAAAAACCGGTGATGTACCGATCTCCACGGTTATGCGCCGCTTGCTGACAGGCTACGCAATCAGTTATAACAGTCGTCATCGCAGAAGCGGGCATTTGTTTCAAAACCGCTATAAATCAATTTTATGCCAGCAGGACCTTTATTTAAAAGAGCTGGTGCGCTATATTCATTTAAACCCCTTAAGGGCCGGATTGGTCAAAGATATGGCCGCGCTGGATAGATATCGTTTTGCCGGTCACAGTTATATCCTGGGAAAAAGAGAAAATAACTGGCAGTCAGTAAAGGAGGTATTGTCTTATTTCGGTGACAAGTTAGGGACGGTGCGGCGGAGGTATCGAGAGTATGTTGTAAAAGGCATAGAACTGGGCAGGCAACCCGCGCTTATCGGTGGCGGCCTGGTGCGTAGCGCCGGCGGGTGGGAATCCGTCCGTTCCTTGCGTAAGGCCGGTGTTTTTCAAAAAAGCGATGAGCGCATCCTTGGAGACGGTGATTTTGTGAATACAGTTTTATCGGACGCTCAGGAGAAAATGAACTACAGATATCGCCTGGCTGCTGTTGGCCTAAGACTGGATGACATTGTTTCAGCAGTATCCGGGTTTCTTTCGATACCCCGCCGGGATCTGTTTGGATCTTCCAAGGAAAGGATTGTTGTAAAGGGACGGGCGCTTGTGTGCTACTGGAGCGTGCGAGAAATGGGGCTCTCGATGACAGAGGTGGCTGAGTATTTGAAAATTGCTGTTCCTACCGTGAGCGTTGCG
Organism: uncultured Desulfobacterales bacterium; assembly: GCA_964432245.1. Classification (GTDB taxonomy): domain Bacteria; phylum Desulfobacterota; class Desulfobacteria; order Desulfobacterales; family Desulfosudaceae; genus JBFMDX01. The sequence goes on along the minus strand of CAYSMV010000166.1, from coordinate 1,942 downwards.
GTAAAGAAAGGAGAACAGATCGTTGATAATAATAATGTGGTATTATCCGATATATTAAATATAAAAATATAAAGGGCGTCCCCTAATTATGGAAAATCATATCCGGGTGGTGACTGCCACCTCTCTTTTTGACGGTCATGACGCGGCCATTAACATCATGCGCCGGATCCTCCAGGATACCGGGGTGGAGGTGATCCATCTCGGTCACAACCGTTCGGCGGGGGAGATCGTCCGGGCGGCCGTGGAGGAAGACGCGCAGGGCATTGCCGTGTCCAGCTACCAGGGCGGTCACATGGAATTTTTCAAGTATATCATCGATCTGCTCAAAGACCATGACGCGGCACACATCAAGGTCTTCGGCGGCGGCGGCGGCGTCATCGTGCCCGCTGAGATCAGGGAACTGGAAGCCTATGGCGTGACAAAGATATATTCGCCGGATGACGGGGCCCGCCTGGGCCTGCAGGGTATTATCAATCACATGGCGGCCGCCCTCGATTTCTCTACGGTTGACGGCGGGGCGGTTGATCCGGCCGATCTTTCGACCGGCAATGTGGCCGCCGTGGCCCGGATGATTTCGCGGGCGCAGGTTGCGGAAGAAGCGGGCGACGGCGCCCTGGAAGACATTCGCCGGCAACTGGCCGAAAAAAACGGAGACCGGATCGTTCCGGTGGTCGGTATCACTGGCACCGGCGGGGCCGGTAAATCATCCCTGACCGATGAATTGATTATGCGTTTTCTGATGGACCCGGGCGAAACGCACGTAGCGGTGATATGCGCCGATCCCTCCCGGCGCAAAACCGGCGGCGCCCTGCTGGGGGACCGCATCCGCATGAACGCCATCGACAGCCCCCGCGTCTACATGCGGAGCCTGGCCACGCGGCGTTCGCAAACGGAGATTCCGGCCGCCATGCCTGAAATCATAGCGGCGGTCAAGGCCGCCGGATATGATATGGTGATCCTGGAAACCGCCGGTATCGGCCAGGGCGATTCCACCATCGTCAACCTGGCCGATGTCTGCATTTACGTTATGACCAGCGAGTTCGGAGCCGCATCCCAGCTGGAAAAAATCGACATGCTCGATTTCGCCGATATCGTGGCGGTGAATAAATATGAAAAACAGGGCTCCGAGGACGCCCTGCGGGACGTGCGCAGGCAGATGCAGCGCAACAGGAAGGCTTTCGACGCCCCGTTGGAGAAGATGCCGGTCTTTGGGACCATTGCCTCCAAATTCAATGACGACGGCGTGACCGCGCTGTATCACAGCCTGCTGGACACCATCCGGGAGAAAACCGGCGCGCGGTTTGAAACCTCGCTGACCCGGCCGTCGACGGCCTGTTCCACCAGCCGGTCGATCATCATTCCGGCCGAACGCACCCGCTATCTGTCGGAAATCGCCGAGACCGTCAGAGATTATCATCGACGGACCGGACAACAGGCCGAGGCCCTGCGCCGGGAATGGCACCTGGCGGAATCAAGACAGGCCGCGGCCGACAGCCGGGGGAAAAAACGGCCGCGGATCTGGACGCTCTGCTGGCGCAGGCGCGAAAGTCGATACATGATGAAACCCGGGATCTCCTGGATCAGTGGCATTCGACCCGGGCGTCATATCATGAGGACGAGCTGGTTTACACGGTCCGGGGAGAAAAGATCCGCCGGCCCCTGTTTACCCGCTCCCTGGCCGGCTCCCGGATTTCCAAGCTTTCCCTGCCGGATTTTGTCGATCCCGGTGAGACGTACGCCTGGCTGCGCCGGGAAAACCTGCCCGGCTTTTTCCCTTATACCGCCGGCGTTTTCCCCTTAAAACGCGTGGGCGAGGACCCGACCCGCATGTTCGCCGGCGAGGGCGATCCGGCCCGGACCAACCGGCGTTTTAAGCTCTTATCCGCCGATTCCGCGGCCAAGCGCCTGTCCACGGCCTTTGATTCGGTGACCCTGTACGGCT
>CAYSMV010000165.1:0-3115 GCA_964432245.1 uncultured Desulfobacterales bacterium | reverse complement strand
TGGCCCATTTACGCCAGAAGGATATCCTGGCGGTTTTCCATTATATTCCCTTGCATTCATCTCCGATGGGGCAGAAAGTGAGTGGAAGCGTTTCCGACTTGCCGGTTACAGACGCCCTGAGCGCAAGGCTTCTTCGCCTTCCCTGTTTTTTTGAAATTACGCGAGAAGAGCAGGACAGGGTAATCGATGAAATTTTTAATTTTTTTGGAGTATCTGTTTGAGCGACTCTCTACGCAGCCGGCTTCAACCGCCCTTTTTCTCTTTATTTTCTATATGTTTTATCAGCATTCTTTTTTTCTATTTATTTTACAATGTCCCGATATTAAGCTCCGTTAAATTTTTTGCCGTGTTCATCGCCTTTTTTCTGTGCCCGGGATATTCTGTTTTAAAGCTTTTAAAAATAAAATTAAGTCGTCTTAACTGTCTTGTTGTTGCTGCCTCCGTGGGATTGGCGCTCTCGCCGATGCTGTATTTCTTTTCGATGCTATTATTGAATCAATATCTTTATCTTTTCATAATTGTTGTTTCTATCGTTTACAGCATATACGCGGTTATGCATGTCCAAGAGGATACTTCTTCAAACGGCCAATTGATCAGGCCCGATGTTTTATATATCCTGATACCTTTTATCATCATTTTTATTTTTCTCCATCTCAGTCATTTCAGTGATGTCCGTTTCATTAAAGACGGAGGTGTTCTTTTCCGCGCTCACTATATGACAGAGTCCTTATACCACCTTGGCATAATTAGCAGGGTCTCGGCCGTCTTACCGCCTACATACCCTTATGCGGCCGGTTATGCCATGCCGTATCATATAGACATGCATTTGATGGCGGTTATAATATCCGAATACGGTTTTATCGATATCATCACCACGACGTTTATATATCTCCCCTATGTGTTGCTTTTCCTGCTGTTTTCCACGGCAGCCGTATTTTTAAGGGAAACCGGCATCAAAAGCGCCTTATTGTGCGTTTCGTTCGGGCTGTTTCTTTTCGCGGCGGATTTTTCATTTGTTCCCGGTCTGATGATGGACGCCTTTGCCGGAAAACCGTGGACATTGATCTTTAAAACCACGATCTGGAGCTTGTTTACTTTAAACGGGATAATTCCATCGCTTATTGTTTTTTTTATCTTTCTCATCATACTGAATCAATATCTGAGAAAAGAAAACTACGCGCTGCTCATATTGATCGTTTTTCTCGTATATTCGGCATATCGAATGAAAAGCAGCATGGGGCCGCAGATCGCGGCCTGTGGCATCGCTGTTTCCATATTAATGATGATATCTGGAAACCGAAAAATCTGGTTTGCCCTGCTGGGAAGTCTGTTTTTTTCATCTTTACTTATATGCGCGGATCTTATCCTTAAACCGGAATATACCGAGAAGATGATTGTGCTGTCGCTCCTGCCTTTCAATGGAATGCTGCAAACCGCGAGCCAACTGAACATCCCGGCGCTGATAAAAGCGGCTCAGAGCCCGTCAAGTCATTTGATCCTGTTCGTGCTTTTTCTGATGATATACGTCATCGGCTTTATGGGCGTCAGGTTGCTTGTTTTTAAATATGTTATCAGTGCGTTCAGAGAGAATCTGAAAGACAATGGTCTCATCATATTCCTGCTGGTCTTCTGTTTTACCGGAATTATTCTGTCCGAGTTTTTATATCTGGGAGAAAAACATATGCGTATCAATAACGCCGGCTGGTTCGCGGTGCAGTCGCTTTTTGCCGCGATGTTTTTCCCTTTTCTTTTTCTTTCCCGGTTAAAAAACAGGGCCCTGGCTTTCGGGTTGCTCGGATGCTTGATGATGATAAGTTTTCCGACCACGATCCACTTTTTGAGCTTAAGGCATAATCCAGCATACGTGGAAATCAGCAAGGATCAGTTGCAGGTCGTCGAATATATTAAAGCCAATACGAATCCGGATGATGTGATATGGGAAATTCCGGAAAAAGGCAGGCCATCCCTGTCAGCGCATCTTTCCGGGCGAAAAACCGTTCTGGCAACTTATGTTACCTTTATTACAGCCGTGGTAAGTAAAAAAGAATTGAGAAATCGGATTAATGATTTCCGCAATTTTTATCATATCAAAACGACAAACGAAGAACGGAAGAAAATTTTAGAAAAATATGATGTTTCATACATTATTGATGAAGCATGTGTCCAAAACACCTTTAACCGGATGGACTTTCTGAAAATCGTTTACCAGAATAAAAGCGTGCGGGTTTATCTTTTCATTTCATGAGTAATTCCAGATAATATCGTGAGATCGGGTCGACGTCCTCGAATTGACGGGCGGGGTTCTGATTTTTTGCCGCCATCTGCTTGCGGATATTTCCGGCCATTGTTTTTCCCAGCTCCACGCCGAACTGATCAAACGGATTAATGCCCCAGATAAAGGCCTCAAACACGGTGCGGGCCTCATAAAAGGAGATCAGCCGGCCGACATTCGCGGGTGACAGGTCGGGAATAATGATGGTAGACGAGGGCCGGTTGCCCTCAAAAGATTTATGACTGTCCGGGGATGATTGGCCTTCGGCCAGGGCCCTGGGCTGTGAAATCAGGTTGGCCCACAGCTCCTGGTGGTTGGTGACGCCCAGGGACAACTCCCGGTATTGACCGTATTCGGGGGTGATGACGCCGATAAAGTCGATGGGGAAGGGGCTTCCCTGGTGGGCAAGCTGAAAAAAGGAGTGCTGGGCGTTTGTTCCCGGCTCTCCGAAAATAATGATGCCGGTGGGAAAATCGGTTTTGTTTCCTTCCGCCGTAACTGATTTGCCGTTGCTTTCCATGTAAAGCTGCTGGATGTGCGGCGTCAGTTTGGACAATGGCGAGGCATAGGGGATGATGGCCTGTTGCCGGTATCCCAGAAAATTATTGTTCCAGATGCTGATCAGCGCGGCCGTCAGTGGCATATTTTTTTCCGGGGGTGAGGTCAGCGCATGAACGTCCATGTCATGGGCGCCCCGCAGAAATTCTTCAAACCGGTCGTATCCGAGATAAAGGCTTAACGGCACCCCGCCGACCGCGGACGAGACGCTGTAACGGCCGCCGATAAAATCGAACATGTGAAAGGCGCGCAAGACCGGAAACGCTTCCGGGTCACCCGGTTTGT
>CAYSMV010000164.1:0-6444 GCA_964432245.1 uncultured Desulfobacterales bacterium | reverse complement strand
AGATTCTTGATTATATCCGAAACGAATGCGGCCCGGACGGATTCGACCGGCTGGGGAACGACCCGGAAACCCCGCCGATCGTTCTGCCCCGCATCTTCGACAGCGCTCAACCTTACGCCTTCTGCTACCGGTGAGCGGCCTCACATCAGAACACCGGCGGCCCCCTGACGGCTCCGCGTCAGCCGCGGCAATCAAAAAAACACCGAATATAATTTCGGGAATTACAAATCAGCCGCGATATGATATGAATGCTGCGAAGGAGTGACTATGCCCCTGTCCGGAAATATTAATTTTGAGGCCATTGTCGCCAATCTCCATGAAGGGCTGTACGTAGTCGACCGGGAACGACGCATTCAATACTGGAACAGGGCCGCGGAAGAGCTGAGCGGTTTTGCGGCCGTGGAAGTCGTCGGCTCCCGCTGCTCGGACAACATCCTCATTCATGTCGACGCGGACGGCAATAACCTCTGCCAGAGCCTGTGCCCTTTGGCCGCGACCATGGAGGACGGGAAAACGCGCCAGGCCGAAGTGTTTCTTCACCACAAATCCGGGTACCGGCTGCCGGTCCTGGTGCGGGTGACGCCGCTGAAAAACGAGCGGGGCGAGATTATCGGCGGCATCGAACTGTTTTCCGACAACAGCGCCCGGCGGGAAATGCAGAAAGAGATGGACCGGCTGCGGGAACTGTCTCTGATCGACCCCCTGACCGAGCTGCCCAACCGCCGGTATATCGAATCCCATATCGAATCGTCGCTGTCCCTGCTCCTGCGGATCAACATGCCTTTCGGCCTGCTGTTTCTCGACATCGATCATTTCAAGCAATTCAACGACGTTCACGGCCATCTGGCCGGCGATCAGGCCCTTAAGACAGTGGCTGAAACATTCAGACACGCCATTCGTTCTTTTGATGTTATCGGCCGCTGGGGGGGAGAAGAATTCCTGGGGGTATTCCCCAATCTATCCCCTGCCGACCTGCACCGCACCGCCGAACGGCTGCGAGTGCTGGTGAAACAGTCACGCGTGGAACGGGAGGGGAACCTGCTGCAATTGACGATATCGGTGGGCGGTGTCATGGCTTCGCCCGAAGACACCCCAGACTCTCTGATTCAAAACGCCGACGCCGCCATGTACGCCAGCAAGCAGAAAGGGAGAAACCGGGTAACCATCCACGGTCACCGGGAAGAATAACGCTTTTTAACGGCTTTTATTTTTTGTTGTTCCCGGCCGGGCCTCTTTTGCCTTTCTTGTTGTTCTTACCGTTCTTTCCGTTTTCAAAATCTTTTAATATTTTTTCCGCCTGTTCGGGATAATACTTCCGCAGACAATCCGGGCAGACGCCATGGCTGAATTCAGCATCGGAATGATTCTGAATATAGGTCTCCACCTGCTGCCAGTAGCCCCTGTCATCGCGAATTTTCTTGCAGCAGGCGCAAATCGGCACAATACCCTTCAATGTCTTAACCTGGTCAAGGGCCTCCTGAAGCTGTTTGATAAGCTGATCCTTCTCCTCCTGCTGCCGCCGGATGGTCTGAATCAGGAAGGCTTTTTCCATGGCCGCCTGCACGACGCGGCAAAAATCATCGTCCTTGACGCGCCCCTTGACCACGTAGTCCATGGCGCCCTGTTTCATGGCCTGAACAGCGATCTCTTCGTTACCCGCGCCGGTCATCATCACGACCGGCAGGGAAACCACTCCGGCCCCTCCGGATATTTGCTCAAGAAACTCCAGTCCATTTCCATCCGGCAGCCGGTAATCCAGAAGAACGCAATCCGGAGGGGATTTCCGGCAGATATTCAGTCCCTCCATGATGGTCTCCGCCTCTTCCAGAAAATAGTCATGCAGCTTGCACTTTTCCAAAAATCGCCGGCAAGTCTCGCGATCCTCGCTGGCGTCATCGACCACCAGCACGCGAATCGACAAGCCGATGGGAACAGCGTTTTTCATATTTCCTCTCCCTTCGGCAAAACGGATATTTCAAACCAATACCCCTTCAGCATGGTAATGGCCCTGACAAACCCATCCAGGCCCACGGGCTTCTGAATATAACTGTTGGCCCCCCGCTCATATGACATGTGGATGTCGCGCTCATCCCCGGAGGTGGTCAGCACCACTACCGGGATAGGCCGCAGCCGTTTATCGGTCTTGATCGTCTCCAGCACTTCCCGACCGTCAGTGCCCGGCATATTCAAATCCAGCAGGATGATGCCCGGCCGGGGAGATGAAACCGGATCAGCGTACCGACCCCGGCGATAAAGATAGTCCAGCGTTTCGTCTCCGTCCCGGCAATGGTAAATATTGTTTTTTAAACCGGACCGGCGCAATACCCGCACCGTGGCTTCCAGGTCTTCCGGGCTGTCTTCAACGATCAGAATATCGGAGAATTCGCTCATCTTCCTCATCCCCGGGGCAGGGTAAACAAAAAGGTGCTGCCCTTACCGTATTCGGATATGACTTGGATCCTTCCCCCGTGACGCTCGACGATTCGGCGGGCCAGGGTAAGACCCGCGCCGGTGCCGCCGCCGTATTCATCCCGGCCGTGAAGTCGCTTGAATATTTTAAACACCTTATCCAGATGTTTGTCCGGTATGCCGATGCCGTTGTCCCGGACATACAGAACGGCCAGGCCGGCATCTTCTTTTTCCCAACCGATATCGACCTGCCTGGTCTCATTGTCATTATATTTAACGGCATTGCTGATCAAATTACGAAATACTTCCCCGACGCTGGCCCGGTCGCACAAGACCATCGGCATGTCATCGGCGATGGTAACATGGACATGGTACTCCTCCAGAAGATTTTCCATCGTTTCCAGCACCTCCCGGACCAGCTCGCCGGAATCCGTCGGTCGCATGACCAGTTCAATCCGCCCGACGCGGGAATACTGCAGCAGATTGTCCAGCAGCGACTCCAGGCGCCGGGTCAGCCGCATCAGGGTATGAAGCCTGGACCGGCCCTCTTCATCCAGCTTGCCGGCATAATCCTCCAGCAGAAAAGAGGAATAATTGTGAATGCCCCGCAGCGGCTCCTTGAGATCGTGCGAGGCAATATAGGCAAAATCCTCCAAGTCCCGGTTGCTGCGCTCAAGTTCGGCCGCGTATCGTTCCAGTTCGTCCCTGGCCCTCACCAGCGATTCCTCGGCCTTTTTGCGGTCGGTAATATCCCTGACATACTCGATCACGCCGGTGACTTCGCTTTTTTCGTCTTTGATCGGGTAAGCCGACAGATCGCTCCATCCCTCAGGCGCCTCGGAGTTAGGATAAGGCACTTCGGCGCCGTGGGTGACGCCGGACGACAGGGCCTTGACAGAAGGACACCAGGGGCAGACGGACTCCCGGGACTGATAAACGACGTAGCACTTCTTCCCCTCGAGCGGCGCGCGATGCGCGTACATCCGTTGTATCCAGTTGTTGACCCGGACGATATTCAGATCGCGGTCCAAGACGCTGATACCATCCTGGATGGAATCAAAGATATCTTGCAGGAATCGCTCGCTTTTCCGTAGCTCAAGGGTTATCCCGCGCTGAATATAAACATAAAACACGAAGGCCCACATCATCGGCAGAAAAGCGCCGATATAATCCTCAGATTCATCAAGAGCGCCTGATATGCCGGCCCATTCCACCCAGAGGCAGCCGGCATAAAGAAAAGTAAAAACAAAAAAGGCCGCTAATAATATTTTGACTTCCTGCCCCTCTATACGCTTCCAGCCGGCCGTCAGAAAAAACAAAGCGATGAAAGCGGCCAGAAGGGTGATGGAATCAAAAAACGCGATCATCATTATTCCGTCGTTCTCGTTTCGGCAAAGACAACCCTCCCGCACCAGACGGCCAGCATCACCATGCCGCCGGCATAGCAGGAATGCTCCAGAATATTGAACGCTTCTACGAAAAAGAAGCCTTCCAGAACGGTCGCCAGCCAGGCCGTTAAAAAAAGGCGATACGCCCACATGAACATACGCCAATCGGGGATATACCGGAGACTCGTCTTATAAATAAAGGTAAGGACATAAAGCCCGGTCCCCAGGGCCAGCATCAAAATTTCATTATCATGGATCATTTCACTGTTTTCTGCTTTTATCGAACAATAAAATCAAGCCGCCGACCGGTATATAAACCGTCAGGCGCTGTTATTATTAGTGATACAAGGGGAAAAATGCCGGACGAACGCAAGCCAACCTTCAGAACCGTTTCCGTAAACCAAGCAAGTAATCACCGCCGGCCGCGAGTGATTGCGGAGGAAAGTTGCGACACGAGTATGTACGAATGTACATGTTTATATTAGCAATACTACAATAAAAATAGCATACCCGCCGGAAAAATGCAACCACTTTTTACCTTCGCCGCTTGTCCCGGTTTGCTTAAAAACGAGATGTGAAGACTTTTTACGAAGCCATCATCAATTATCAATTGACAACGGCTGTAAACATCATAAGATGCGAACATGACGGCTGAAACCATTTGCATCATTGCCTGCGGGCTTTTTTTTCTGACCGGTCTGCTGACGGGCGCCTGGAAATACGCCTGTACGCGTCAGGGGCCGGATTTTTCAGCCCCCCGTTACGTTTCCGTCAGCCATCGCACCGCTCTGATGTACAGCTTCGCCTGTCTGGTGCTGCTGGAACTGGTGCGCCGGGGCGGCCTGCCGGAAGCCTTAGAGGCCGGAATCGTCCTGACGCTCGTCCTTTTTTTTGCCCTGGCCCAGGGGACTTACATACTCCACGGGCTGCTGCGTGACACCGATAACCAGCTGGCCCGGCCTCACCGCCTGGGCGCCCATGCCTGGCCGTCCTGGATGATAACGCTGTTCATGCTGACGCTGATCACGGTCGAGGTGACCGGCTTTCTGATCCTGTTCATAGCGGCCGTCGTATAAGACTAACTCCGGCTGACCGGCTATCGTCTTGCGTCAGAAAGGCTTTCCTTCGTCATCCGGTACATCCGGGGTGATATCGGTTTTTCCCGCCGCCACACCACCTTTTCTGAATTTTCTTCGCAGATTGAAAGGCTTCCACAAACCGCCGGTACTGAAACACTCCCAGGCCCAGCGCAGCCACCTGATGATGGCAAAAGCCAGCCACAGCGCCCAGGCCAGAATCAACAGACGATAAACGAAAATCGGCACGGAAACCACCCAGGCTCTCGGCAGGGAAGCGCCGGAAATGTCCTGGTACCAGTTGAGAACATAATTGCCGGAACCGTTGCCGGCGATCTGCATGTCCGGATATCCCAGCAGCCCCTGCTTGATACCGCTCAACAGGGCGGCCAAAGCGGCGCCGGTCAGAACTACCAGAACCACCTGCGTCCCGTTGAACGCCAGCAGGGGAAGTCGCTCGCCCGCTTTTCTGCGGTAGCCGAGTGCTAAAAACCAGGCCACCACCGGCAACGCGACCAGTAATGAAGCCTGGGTCAAACCCAGGCCCAGCAGCAGCCAGTGTCGAAATTTTAAAGGGGTGACGTCCATTCTCCCCAGCCCCGCCGACATCAGTAAAATCACCATCACAACGCTCCAGAAAAGCACCGCCGGCCCGATGTGAGGGCCGCCGCACAGCAGCAGCCAGCGATTCCGGGGCATATGAGCCGTGATAAAGGCGTCCACGCTGGGAATGCCCAGATCAATTTCGGGGGTCAGCCATTTCCAGGTCTGCTCTCTGTTCTCCCTCCAGCTCAGCCTGATATTCTGTCGGCCCGGGGTCAGGGGCAGCGTAACACCGCGGCCGATCTGTCGAACAGGCTGCGATTGGCCGTTAATTTCCACCTTCTGCAGCACGGCCTCCGGCGGCAGCGTAACCACCTGCCGACTGCCCCGGCTGCTCCTGATGTTCAGTTCCAGATCGGCATGAATAATCCGCTGGCCTGGCTTTACCGTCAGCCGGCTGTTTTCAATGGTATGCGTCTGGCCGCCGACGCCTTCCGGACGGGTCAGGCGTAGAACGACTTCTTCACCCGGCCAGGGCCGCCACTCCGGCAGCCAGGTGCCGGTTTGATCCTGGTGATGAATGACCGGAATACCATCTATGTCGGCATGCCAGATCGGACCGACGTTGACCTTCCAGACCTCGGCCCAGTCCAGGGTATCGGCCGCTTTAAACAATAGAGTTCCGGCTGCTTCCAGAGACGATGTCCATTGAAAATACTGCTGGTCAGGCCCCAGATTGATCAGCACCCTGCCGTTCTCCACGGGAATGTCCGAAGTAACGGACTCGCCGGCCAGCAGGGGCACGGCCGCGACCACGGCGGATCCCGACGGCGTCAAGCGCCTGACCCGGGTCTCCATCTGCCAGGTCAGCCCCAGGTACACCGTCCGGTTTACCTCCAGAAACGGCGGCAGCCGCACCGGATCGAAGGCTTCCCCGGACGTCTCGGAAACCTCGCCCCCTTCCCGGCTCATACGGGTAAACTGCAACTGGTTATCGGCCACGCCGTTATCATGAAGGCCGTCAATGG
>CAYSMV010000163.1:0-5345 GCA_964432245.1 uncultured Desulfobacterales bacterium | reverse complement strand
CATGTCTGAATCGGTCAAAGACGTCACTCACTGCACCTATCCGACCAAGAAGGGGGATTTTCCCTGCGGCGAGACCTATCGGGTATCCGGAGCCATCCCATTTTTCATGATGATTCAGGGCCACGGCGGCGGCGGTGTCGTCAAAATCCGACTGGCTGTTGGAAAACAGACGAGCGCCAAGAATGGAATGGCCTTTCATGACGGCATACTCGTTTTCATCCAGTTTGCCGGGCTTTTTTAGAATCGAGTCGGAAATGCCGACCTTGCCCACGTCGTGCAGCATGGCCGCCATTCTAAGGACATCCCGGTTTTTTTCTATTTCCTTTTCCGGGATGTTCCGTCGCCGGGCCCATTTTTCATACAATTCCACGGCATAACCGCCGACGCGGTTGACATGGGCGCCGGTTTCCTTGGGGTCGCGCATCTCAGCCATTTTGATCATCCGCAGCAGCAGGGCGCGGGTCATCTGGGCGCGTTCCAGGGTGACCGAGGCGATGCCGGCAAAGTGCATCATGGTCATCACGTCCGTGTCAGAGAAGGGGATGACGCGGCCGGTCTCATCCTGGGCGTTAATGACCTGCAGCACGCCCAGGATCTTGCCGCTGGGCGTGACCAGGGGGATGGTCAGGATGGATTGTGTCCGGTAACTGGTCTTCTCGTCGAATTGCCGGCCGAACTGGTAGGGGCTGGCGGCGTCGATTTTATAGACGTCTTCCAGGTTCAGGGGCTGTCCGGTCAGGGTGACATAGCCGGCCAGGGTTTTTTTATCAATGGGCATGCTGAAGGTCGAATAGATCAGCTTCTCCCCGGGGCCCAGGCGCTTTTGAAGGGTGTCGTTCTGGGTGTAGGTAAAGCGGAGACGGTCATTTTCCCGGATATAGATGGAACCCGCGTCGGCGTTTACAAACAGCCGCGATTCGGTCAGGATCTTTTCCATCATGATATCCAGGTCCTGGATATGATTCAGCTCGATGCCCAGCATGGTCAGCCGTTCGAGTTTCTGCTTTTCCGTCAGCATAGGCAACCTCAGACGTTGATTCTAAAGAGGACTTCCCCGGGGCGTTCACCCTGATTTGTTTTTGAGACTTATTTATATAAGCAGTTTTTGATAAATGACGCAACTCGAAAAAAAAGAAACAAGTCAAGAACGTCCCCTCTTAAAGCGGAGGATGGCGAGGGTGAAGATGATGACGCCCATGGTCAGCAGAGACAGCAGCTCGGGCCAGAGGACGGTCAGGCCGGCCCCTTTGAGAAATAGTTCTCTAAGTATCTCGATAAAATATCGCAGAGGGTTGGCATAGGTGATGACCTGGACCCAGCCCGGCATGTTTTCAACAGGATAGAAAAAACCGGACAGCAGGATAAAGGAGACCAGGAAAAACCAGGCGGTAAACAGGGCCTGCTGCTGGGTGTCCACCAGGGTGGAGACAAAAATACCCAGGCCCAGGGTGGTAAAGATAAACACCGCGGCCAGGACGGCCAGCAGGGGCAGGCTGCCGACGATGGGAACCTTGAACCAGAGCACGCCGAAGGTCATGGCAAACCCCATCTCCAGAAATCCGAGAAAGGCAAAGGGCAGGGTCTTGCCGGCGATGATCTGCCAGGATGAGAGCGGGGTCACCAGCAATTGATCCAGGGTGCCGATTTCCCGCTCCTTGACAATGGCCAGGCCGGTCAGCAGCATGGTCATGATCGTCAGCAGAATGGAGATAATGCCGGGAATCATGTAGTAGACGCTTTTTAGTTCCGGGTTGTACCAGGCCCGGCTGACCGGCTCGACAAACCGGACCGAGCGGGCCAGTCGCGGGTTGCGGCCGAGGCCTTGTTCCAGGTTGTCCCGCATGAACTGCAGCAGGATGCGGTTGCAGTATCCGATGGCCACGGCGGTGGTGTTTGAATTCTGGCCGTCGAGCAGGATCTGTATTTCCGGGCTCTCTCCTGTCTCCAGGTCCCGGCCGAAATCCGCCGGAATCACCAGGGCCAGCAGGGCTTCTCCCCGGAACAGATATTGTTCCGTCTCTCCGGCCGGGCAGGGCGATCTTTTGACCACAAAATAGTCATTGTGGGAAAACCGTTCGACCAGGTTCCGGCTGATGCCGGAATTGTCCCGGTCGCAGATGAGGATGTCCAGGTTTTTAATGTCGGTGGTAATGGCGTATCCCAGAACCATCAGCTGGATCATGGGCACCACGAAGATGACGTCCAGCATGTTGCGATCCCGGGCCACCTGCCAGAGTTCTTTTTTAATCAGATGCCATACCCGTTTCATTTTATTTATGGCCTTTATTTCAGTTTCAGCTGGAAGCGCCAGATGGCCAGGGCGATAAACAGGAATCCCACCCCGACCATGGCCAGGACCGATGGCCATAGTTCCAGCGGCCCGTTGCCTTTGAGCATGATGCCCCGGATAATTGTCAGAAAGTGCGTCGCCGGAATGATTTGAGAGACAACCTGAAGCATTTTCGGCATGGACGAGACCGGAAAAAGGAATCCTGAGAGCATGACCGACGGCAGCAGCGTGGCCGCCAGGGAGATCATCATGGCCACCTGCTGGGTCGAGACCAGCGCGGAAATGAGCAGGCCGATGGCCAGGGCCGTAAACAGATAGAGCAGGCAGAAGATCATCAGCCAGGTCCACGAGCCCATCATGGGCACCCGGAACCAGAGCCGGCCGAAGATGATGATGAAAACGGCGATGCCGAAGGCCAGGATGAGGTAGGGCAGGGCCTTGCCCAGCACCACCTCATAGGGCCGGATCGGGCTGACCAGGATCTGTTCCATGGTGCCGGTCTCTTTTTCCCGGACGATGGTGACCGAGGTGAGCAGGGCGCCGATCATGATCAGCAGCAGGGCCACGATGCCGGGCACGACAAAATGGGCCGATTCCATATCCGGGTTGTAGAATATCCGGATCTTGACGCGGACCGGCAGGCCGGTTTCGCCGGCGGCCAGGGAGCGGCTCAGAAACAGGCTTTCCAGGTAGTTCTGGGCCAGGGTGGCGCTGTTGGCGTCGGTGCCGTCCGTGATCAGGCCGATGGACGCGAATCCGTCGCCGATCAGCGCCCGGCTGAACGCTTCGGGAATAATCACCGCGGCCCGCACCCGCCGCTGCCGGAACAGGGCCTCCGTCAGCCGGGGATCGTCATACCGCCGCACCACGTCAAAATAGGGAGAAGCCTCGATGGTTTCGATCAGGTCGCGGCTGGCCGGGGTCCGGTTCAGGTCGCAGACCCCCAGGCGGATATGTTTCAGATCCATGTTAATGGCGTAGCCGAAGATAAACATCATCAGCAAAGGCATGAGCACCAGAATCAGCAGCGAGCGCGGGTCTCTCCGGATATGGATGAATTCTTTGCGGGTCAGGGGCAGAAAACGGGAGTTGATCATCAGCGGTCCACCAGATGAATAAACACATCCTGAATGGATGGCTGGTTGTATTTCTGTTTAATGGCCGCCGGCGAGTCCATCTCGACGATCCGGCCCTGGTACATGATGGAGAGGCGATGGCAGTATTCGGCCTCGTCCATGTAATGGGTGGTGACGAAAACGGTCGTGCCGGCCCCGGCCATGGCGGAGATCAGGTCCCAGAAATAGCGGCGCGCGATGGGGTCGACCCCGCCGGTGGGCTCATCCAGAAACAGGATGGGCGGCCGGTGCAGAATGGCGCAGGCCAGGGCCAGCCGCTGTTTATATCCCAGGGGCAGGGAATCGGTCCGCCGTTTTCTGACGGCCGAAAGATTCAGAACCGTTTCCAGTTCATCCAGCCGGTCGATGATTCCCGTCCGGCTCAATCCATAGATGCCGCCGAAAAAGAAAAGATTCTCCTCCACCTTCAGATCCTCATACAGGGAGAACCGCTGGGACATGTATCCGATACGGGTCTTGATGATTTTCTGATCCCGGGTGATGTCAAAGCCGCCCACGGTTCCCTGGCCCGACGAAGGCCGCAGCAGGCCGGTCAGCATCTTGATGGTGGTGGTCTTGCCGGCGCCGTTGGCTCCGAGAAAGCCGAAGATTTCACCGCGGGCGACGTCAAAGGAGACGCCGTCGACGGCGACAAAGTCGCCGAACCGGCGGGTCAGGCTCCGCACCGTTACGGCCGGGCCGGAATGGTTGCTGTCCGTCGCGGGCCGGTTGTCGCGTTCAGGACAGGTCATTGAGGCTCCTTTCCTGCTCGGCGATCATGGTCACAAAGGCGTCTTCCAGGCCCGCCGTCCTGGTTTCCACGGCCCTGATGAGCAAACCGTCTTCAGCGGCGGCCCGGCGCAGTTGTTCCATGGCGCGGTCCGGTTGTTCAAACAGATTGACCTGGACGCTGTTGCCCAGGATGCGGACCTGTTCCGGGCTGAGCTTTTTTTTAAACCAGCCGGCCAGGCCTGTCAGATCATCGCCGCTGACGGCAAAGACGACGCCGGGAAAACCGGCGGTGATATCCCGGGCCCGGCCTGTGGCCAGCAACCGGCCCTTGTTCATCAGGGCGACGCGGTCGCATTGTTCGGCTTCGTCCATGTAAGGGGTGGAAACCAGAATGGTGACGCCGTCCGCCTGGAGCTTTCCCAGGATTTCCCAGAACTCCCGGCGGGAGACCGGGTCGACGCCGGTGGTCGGTTCGTCCAGCACCAGGACCCGGGGCGTGTGAACCAGGGCGCAGCAGAGTGCCAGCTTCTGTTTCATGCCGCCGGAGAGCTGGCCGGCGCGGCGGTCGACAAACGGCGTCAGGCGGCTGAATTCCAGCAGCTCCCGGGACCGTTGCCGGCGCTCGGCTTTCGGCACCTGGAAGAGATCGGCGAAAAAGCGGAGGTTTTCGGCCACGGTCAGGTCCGGATACAGGGAGAACCGCTGGGGCATGTAGCCGATGATGCGCCGGATCCTGGCGGGTTCCCGGCTGACCGGGATGTCGAAGATCCGGCATTCCCCGGCGTCCGGATCCATCAGCGAGGTCAGGATGCGGATCAGGGTCGTTTTACCGGCCCCGTCCGGTCCGATCAGGCCGAACATCTCGGCCCGGTTCACCTCAAAATCCACCGCGGCCAGGGCCGTCGTCTTGTCATATTGCTTGCGCAGGCCGTTGATGCGGACGGCGGTTTCGTTCATTTCTCATCCTGCCCGATGAAACAGACTTCGGCCGGCATGCCGATTTTCAGTTCCGGCCGGCTTTCTTCCAGATTCACCTTGACGGCGTAGACCAGCTCGGACCGGGCTTTTCTGGTCTGCACGTTTTTGGGCGTGAACTCCGCTTCCGGCGATGTCCAGACGATCCTGCCCGGAAGCGGCGCGTCCACGGCATCCACCCGGACCTGGACGGGCTGACCGGTAGCCATAACCCCGAGGTCGGTTTCGGCCAT
>CAYSMV010000162.1:0-2706 GCA_964432245.1 uncultured Desulfobacterales bacterium | reverse complement strand
AACAAGGGATTGCGCGGAGGCGTACTGGACGTACGCCGCACAAGCAAGCCCGCGGTTTGACGCAGAGATTGCGGAAAAAGGCCATTTATGGATGGAAACTAATTAAACATTCGCCCGTAAGACAGGTGAGGTGCACGATAAAGACAAGTGTTAATAAAAATACGGTCGTCAGAGAGGCGACATCCACCAGGCCCCTTATACGGATTATTGATAAAGATGGCATCCGGGCGATTGCCAAGGACTTTCATCACAACGGTTTTTTTTTCAGAAATATTTTTGGCCGTTTTCTGGTATGGCGGGAGGTCAGAGCCTATCGGAAGCTGTCGGGCCTGAAGGGCGTGCCGCGGCTATTGGAGGTTATTGAAGGCCCGGCCATCGTATTGGAGTTGGTCGCCGGTATGCCCATGAAGGAGGCCGCGAAACAGAAAAAACTGAGCCCCGTTTTCTTTGACGCCTTAAAAGATATGGTCGATAGTATTCATGAAAAGGGAATTGTTCATTGTGATTTAAAAAATGCCGGGAATATTTTTGTCGGTTCCGATGGCGGGCCGGTTATTTTGGACTGGGCCTCGTCTATTTCAGAAAAAGAGTTCGGGTTTTTCCCGCTGAAGATTATTTATAACCGGTTTTTGCTGGATGATTACCGGGCAATAATAAAGCACAGGCTTCACTTTCTGCCTGCTTCCGTCAGTATGGAAGAAAGGGTCCGATATAACCACCGCAGCCTGACGGAAAAAACCATCCGGGCGATTCGTGACAGACTCAGAATTTGGCTGCAGAAAATTATATAATAAGGAAAAGGCGGGGCCGTCAGTCAATCGCGTTTTTCGGTTCGGTCGCCTTTTGTCGGCCGGTATAATCGTATACAGCCTGCCGCAATGCTTCCGCCGCAAGAAAGGCGCAGTGTTCATAGTCTTCCGGAAGCCCCCCGAGAATATCAAGAATGGTTTTCCCGCTGATGTCGGCCAACTCTTCGGGGCTTTTCCCCGTGGCCAGTTCCGCGGCGTAAGAGCCGCAGACAAGGCTGGAACCGCAGCCATCGGTCAGAAATGACGCGGCGGTAACCCGGTTGTCTTTAAACCTTAAAAATATTTCAATGGTATCGCCGCAGGTTCCCGTTATTCGGGCATGGCCGTCAGGCAAATCCATTTTTCCCACGTATTTTGGATGGCGCCAGCGGTGGTAGGCCTTTTCACCGAACTCCACCCTGGTTTCTTCATATATTTTGTCCTGGAGCTGCTCGACAAAGCGATCAAGTTCATCGTTCATGAAAACACCTCCAGGCCGGCATTCTGATTCATGGTTCTTCACCAAATCGGTTGCAGAAAAAGGCTATCGGAACTTTTGTTTAAATTATCTGGTTTCCATACATAAATGGCCTTTTTCCGCAATCTCTGCGTCAAACTGCGGGCTTGCTTGTGCGGCGTACGTCCAGTACGCCTCCGCGCAATCCCTTGTTTTCCTCGACCTTGCGAAAAAATTCACATTTCTGGATTGGAAACCCAAATTGTGTCATCCATAATAAATGGATGGACATTATCTATCATTTTTAAATCAGAATAAGAACCGTTTTATTGCGCTGATTTTGTTTTTGACACTTTTATTGTCTGCGATGTTAAAAAAATTGCCTGGAAAATTACGCAAATATTTATATTTTTTCCTGTTTGCGGAATTTTACCGGGATTGTCAATACGTGTCCTTGAAAAAAAGCTGAGGTTTGATATAAGAATACAGATTGTTCCATAATGGATCGGCGGTTCAGGGACGGACGAACAATTATAAAGGACAGGCAATAACCGGAGCGAAGGCATGAGCAGGAAATTATGTGGATGGCTATTGGTGATGGTTTGCGCGGGGTGGCCTTTCCAGGCGTATCCGGAAAATGGGAGACCGGAGGCGCTCTGTCTCAGCCTGGAACAGGCCATGAAGATCGCAGCCGCGGAAAACCCCGATATCCTGGCGGCCGGATTCAGGATGGATGCTTCCGAAGCGGGCGTTGGAGAGGCACGATCGGGATTGATGCCGCGGCTTGATTTCGTGGAAACATTTAACCGGACCACCAATCCCATGTGGGTGTTCGGCGCCAAGCTGAATCAGGAGGCCATTGACTATACGGATTTTGATCCCAGGGTGCTTCATGATCCTGGTGAGCTGAGCAATTTTTCATCTTCTCTGGCCCTGTCCTGGCCGGTCTTCGCGGGTGGAAAGATTTATAGCAGTTTCAAACAGGCTGAAAAAAATTTTGAGGCGGATTCGTTTTTTTTTAATCATACCAGGCAGGAAGTCATCGCGAAAACAGCTATCGCTTATATGGGGATGATGCTGTCCCGGGAAAAACTGGAAGTCATCAACCAGTCCATTACCTCGGCGGAGGCAAATCTTAAAATGGTAAAATCCGGTTTTGACGCCGGGTTTGTCGTTAAAAGCGATTTGCTGCGCGCCCAGGTAACCCTCTCCGATCTTGAGCAGCAAAGACTGCAAGCCGAAAGCCGGGTCAAGATCGCCCGGGCCGCGTTAAACGCCGCCATGGGGATGCCGGTGAAAACCCCGCTGATATTAACCTCATCTTTCGAGAAATGCTGCGCACTTTCAGGGGAGATCGACGATTGGCTTAAGATCGCCCTCTCAAAAAGGCAGGATCTGAAGCGCCTTCACTGTCTTGAGAAAATGGCTGAACGGGAAGTCGACATATCAAAAGCAGGGCAC
>CAYSMV010000161.1:0-5273 GCA_964432245.1 uncultured Desulfobacterales bacterium | reverse complement strand
CCCAAAATTCCTCAGCCTTTCAAGAGCTTCTGAATAAGGCAAAAAATATTCCCAGCAGCTGCCCGGCGCGTTCTTGCTGTAACTGTCCGGCTGGTCCTTTAAATAGGGCACCCTGGCTCCCCAGACGTTTTCCGGACGTTCCGTGTAACCGCCGCTGTTGGAATGAAAATAAGACACGATCAATTTTCCGTTGTAGACCAGAACCTGGCCACGGGTCCGGTCAACCGCGAACCGGGTCGAAATTCTTTCCGCGTCCTGACCGCCATAAACCTGAGAGGCCGTCGTCGCCCTTACATCATATGATTTTTCAAGGCTTTTCTGCTTTATATACAAGGCATAGGTGCGCGCGGCCACCGCCTGCGCCATCAAAGCCTGTTCGGGCCAGGTATGAGGGACTTCGCAGGGCACAACACCATATAAATAATCTTCGACATCAACATAGTTAACCGCAGACAGACCATTCTCGTCCGATAGAATCATCAGATACCCGCGATAACGGGTATTGTTGAGCGCCAGGCCCATACCGCCTGATTTTATCATCAGGGGTTCGACTTTGTTCCACGCCTTGCCATTGACCGTGATTTTCCCACCAGCAACGGATAAGTCGGCTTTTTTAATGCCGGACACCCATGCCTTTCCGGAAAACGCGCCCGACAGCGTCAAGGATTCCTTTGCTGTCACGCAAAGGCGCTCCTCATTTTCGGCCAGCAGGACGCGGATCGTCGTGTCTTCGGGAAAAGCCGGGCCTTCCTCCCACGCGTATCCGGAAGTCGCCGAAGCGGCGAGATTCAGCGCGCTTTCAGCCCAGGCGCGAGCGGACTGTCTCCATCTGGCGTCAGGATGTTTGGCCAGGTATTCGGAAAACGCTGCATGCGCAGACCTATAACGCTTTAACTGGTAAAGAACCATGCCTTTTTTAAAGAGCGCTTCTCCGGCGGTACCGGCCTTCGGATAATTAGCCGTCACGTAGTCAAAATACTTGAGCGCCATATCCGGCTGATCCAGATACTGGGAATAAATATAGCCGATCATGATCATGGCCCTGGCTTTTTCGTTATCATCCCCGTCATTATCCGCCACGGCCTGGTATAGCCCCATTGCTTCCAGGTATTTTCCGGAGGCTAAAAAAATCTGTGCTTTGTGAAAGAAGAAACCGCTGTCCGCCCCGGCGCGCCCGACGGCCGCGCAAAGAAATGAAAAAGCCAGCAGCATAAGCAGCGCCTGCAAAGAAAAAGAGGGCCAGCCTTTCTTCATCTTCTTAACCAGATTATTTCCTATTTGGTATCCATTGAAAAAGAACCGTCCCAGGTGTCGTTCGGCGGATTTTCCATATACGCCATGCAACGATTGATCATGGTAAGGCTGGGACCGTCGCCCGGGATCACGTCCAGCGCCCTCTGAAAGAAAACGATGGCCTCGGCCCAGTTCCGCCGGGTGTATTCATCAAGCCCCTTTTCGTAATACGCCACGGTATCGGCCAGAGTCCTGGAGATGGTGCCGATTCTGCCCAGCACTTCATAAATAACGATCGGCCGGGCTTTTCCCACCACCTTGACGGCATCAAGTTTCCGTACGGCAATACTTTCCGCCGCCGCCTGGTAAGTCGTTTCTCCGATCATGGTATAGGTACCATATTTTTTGTTGACCCCTTCCAAACGGGCCGCAGTGTTAACCGTATCACCCATCATAGTATAATCCATGCGGTTTCTGGAGCCCATGTTGCCGACAACCGCCGGTCCGGAAAACAGCCCGACACGAACCTTTAGTTCCGGCTTTCCCTTTTGTCTCCATTGCTCGCGGAGCTCCTTCATACGTTCCTGGATATCAATACAGGCCAGGCAGGCCGCTTCGGCGTGATTTTCAAGTTCGTTCGGAGCACCGAAAAAAGCGATGGCGGCGTCACCTTCAAATTTATCCACACCGCCTTTATATTTCATTATAATATCGGTTATCTCGGTTAGAAATTCGTTCAGCAGATCCACCAGTTCTTCCGGCGCCAGTTTTTCGGAAATCCCGGTAAACCCCTGAACATCAGAGAAAAAAGCCGTAATCTCGCGGCGCTCCCCGCCCAGAACGAGCTTATGCGGGGACGCGATCAACTGATCGACCACCTCCGGGGCCAGATATTTTGAAAACGCTTCCCGGATAAATTTCTTCTGTCCTTCTTCGGAAAAATATTTATAAGAAGTTACCGCCACGTAAATAGCGAGAAAAACGGACAGCGGATAGACCATGTTCAGCATCCATCCCATATAAGAAAAAAAATAGTAACACAGCCAGATGTATCCGCCGAAAAGCACGGCCGCCGCGACGCCGCCGGCAAACGCCCCTGCTCTTGACAGCAGCAGGGCCAGAAGCCCGCCCCCAAAAATAATTATCAGCAGGTCAAACAGGGTCGCCCAGACCGGATGAAAAATAAAATCTTCGGCCAGGATGCTGTCGATTATGTTCAGATGGACTTCAGGCCCGGGAAATACCTTTGCCAGGGGTGTCACGCACTCATCGTGAATGCCGATGGCGGTTGCCCCGATCAGCACGATTTTGTCCCGCAACGCCTCAGCCGGCGTTCGGTCATGCAGAATGTCGATGGCGGAAATATGGGGAAATGTATGTTCAGGGCCTCTGTAATTGATGATTATCTCCCCCCTGTCATCAACCGGGACAGACAGATCTCCGACGTTGATGCCGCTTACCCCCACATCACCGATGCTGATCGAAAGCGGCGCGTCCAAGTAAGCGCTGACCGCCTTTAGAGAAAGCGGCGCGTAAAAACCTTCCTTAAAACGAATTGCCAGAGGAATCCTTCTGACAACACCGTCCGGATCGGTCAGCTTATTAAAAAAACCTGCCAGCGGGGTACTTTCCGTTATCAACCGGATATTGGACTGCGGGGCCACGGCCTTGGTCATAAGCGCGAAATCCGCCTGCCCCGATGTCAGTCGCGTCATGGTATATTCGGCGCCACTGATATGCCTTTCATGCAGGTTGATCTCATCCTCGCTGATATGGGCCGCGTCCTCCGGGTTGATCTGGAAAAAAAATCCCAGCACGACATCGGCTTTCGAGTTTCTGATTGCTTCGGCCAGGATGCGGTCGTTATCCTTCTGGTATTTCAGCTTTTCCAGGTAGCTTAAAAAACGATTATTGTCCTGGCCGGCTGTTTTCGCGGCTTTTTCGATATCTTCTATAATATTAGTAATAAAAGCACTTTCCGGCTCAAAAAAACCGATATCAAAAACGATTACCCGAGATCCCTTGGCGGACAGTCTGTTGACCAGGTCGGCGATTTTTGACCGGGGCCAGGGCCACTGACCCTCAGCCTTCAGGCTTTTTTCATCTACAGCAGCCAGCACCACGCTGTGCCCGGCTTCTTTGTCCCCCCGGAGCTTAAATCTCAGATCAATCGTCTTTAACTCTATAATACTTAAAAAAGAGATAGCCGAAGAGACAAACAGAACGCCGCCTATGAAAATAATAACAGCAGACAGGGTCATGGGGCCCCGAAAAAGGGTTTTCTTCAGCAACGACAGCATGGCAACCCAAACGGCAAAACGATTATATGCTCAAGGGCGGAACAGGCGCAAAAGCCCCTTATTCCGGTTTTATCAAGTTCCGGAGATTTTTATGAACTCGTCTCTTAGAAATCGACCTTTTACGAGGCCTTTCTTACACTGCCTGATTTAAAATTGATGAGGTCGTAAAAAGTTAAAATCAAAATATTGGAAAAAGCCTAATTAGTCAACGCAAGTTTTTAACTCTTGATCAGAGTTTATCCTTGATCTGGTCCCAGAATTCGCTCACCCCTTCCTTCCATCCATCCAGGTATGTCTTTACAAATTCATTGACACAGACAGGATCACTGCCCACGGCATAATCCATGACATCGTCCTGGTTGATTCTTTCCTGAAAATAGTCTCCCAGTACCTTGTCATGGGTGGGCTTATCATCGGGTATCCAGAGCAACGCGTATTGCAGATCATTATAATGGGCGCTTTTCGCCCATTGCAGCCCCTCTTTTTTTCCGACATCAAAATAATTGTTTTCCGATTCGGCTTTTTCTTTTTTTAACCTTTCAAGCACCGCGGTCTGGTCCAGTTCCTGCTGGATTCTTATCTGGAAGTCCTCTTTCTTCTGAATCAGCGTGGACATGGCCCGCTGAAAAACATTTGAAAAGTTTAAAGAGTCTTTCCATTTCGCCATTTTTTCATAAAGATCGTCCGGAACGCTGAGGGTCATCTTTTTTGCCATGACACACCTCCATTTTGTTGTTATGGTGTTATGTATTAATACATTAACAACTATAACTATATGTGTCAAATAAATTATACGTACTAACCAAATGTGAACAAGATTGAGGCTTTTGACGGCAGGAATGTGAAAAGGATATATCGGACTTTCTATGGCTTCATCGTCGGACCGCTGCCATATATTCATCAACCGAGGGAATCCGGCCGAGCATGGCGCAGACAGCGGCTGTTTCCGCCGACCCCAGAAAAACCCTGGTATTATCTCCCATGCGATTGGGAAAATTGCGGGTGGAGGTGGACATGACCGTCGTGTTCGGCGCCACCCTGGCCTGGTTGCCCATGCACAGCGAGCATCCGGGAATCTCAATCCTGGCGCCGAGACGCTCGAAAATTTTCAACAACCCCTCGGAGACCAGGGCATCCCGGTCCATCCGTGTCGGCGGGGCCAGCCACAGACGGCTTTTTAATTCCACCGCCTTATTAAGAATCCGAGCGGCATTTCTGAAATGATCAACATTGGTCATACAGGAGCCGATAAACACCTCATCGATTTTTGTACCGGCTACCGCCGACAGCGACCGGACATCGTCGGGATCATTGGGACAGGCCAGCACGGGCTCCCTGAAAGCGGACATGTCGACATCAATCACGGCGGCATAGGTGGCGTCGTCATCCGCGGCCAGAAGCTCGGGATGGGCCAGCCAGTCGTCAATGGCCGCCAGCCGCCGCTTGATAGCGGCATCATCCTGATATTCCAGCAAAAGAAGCTCTTTTAACGCCTCCCTGTTGGAACGCATAAAATCGACGACCTGCGGCTTATCCAGCTTGATGGTGGCGGCCGCGGCCGACCGCTCCGCCGATGAATTGGTCAACTCGAAAGCCTGGACCGCCGTTAAGGTCTCATGGCTTTCGATTTCCATGATACGCCCGGAAAACACATTCTTTTTGTTGGCTTTTTCCACGGTCAGCAGCCCCTGCCTGATGGCCGCCAGCGGAATCATGTTGACCACATCCCGCAGGGTAATC
>CAYSMV010000160.1:0-20778 GCA_964432245.1 uncultured Desulfobacterales bacterium | reverse complement strand
TTTCGCGGGCAGGCGCCTGTCGACAGAGAGACGCTTTATCGTTGTCTGATCGCCGCGGGTCAAATCGGGCTGGATCATGACGCGGTTCTGGAGATCGATATCAATCCCCTGGTGATTTCAGGCACAGGGGAAATAACCGCTGTTGACGCGTTGATCGTGTTGGGGAATTAGACCGGATGACTTTATCAATTGAGGAGCATCGGTTGTATCCCCTGACAACCCCCCGGAGCGTGGCCTTTTTCGGGGCGTCCAACAACTATTCGTCGATGGGAACCATTATTCTTCGCGCGTTGCTCGACTTTGGCTTTAAGGGAGAAGTCTTTCCGGTTCACTTGAAGGAAGCCGCGGTTCAGGGGCTTAAAGCGTACAAACGCGTAGAGGATCTCCCGTCCGTGCCGGATCTGGCCGTTATTGTCCTGCCTACCCGGATTGTCTGCGAGACAATAGCCGTTTGCGGAGAAAAGGGGATTCGCAACGCCGTCATCGTGTCCGGCGGATTCAAGGAGACGGGCCCGGAAGGGGCTGAGCGGGAAGAAGAGCTTGTCAAAATCGCGGATAGATACGGTATAAAAATTATCGGCCCTAACTGCCTGGGGGTAACAAACACGCATCACCGGTTGAGTACGACACCCCATCGATATCGCGGTGAGCCGGGTTTCATCGGCCTTGTTTCACAGAGCGGCAGTTTCGTTACGCAGATGTTTTCTTATCTGGAAAATCGGGGCTTGGGATTCAGCACGGCCTTCAGTATCGGCAACGAAGCCAATACAGACATCGTGGACTGTCTGGAATATCTCGGCGCCTGTCCGAATACGAAAGTCATAGCGCTTTATATCGAAGCCATTCGTCGGGGCCGTGACTTCGTGGATACGGCCAGGCGGATCATTCCCGGCAAACCAATCGTGGCCCTGTATGTCGGCGGTTCCGAAACCGGCAGAAAGGCGGCAATGTCTCATACCGGTTCCATGTCCGGGCCGGACGATCTCTATGAAGGCATATTCCGGCAGAGCGGTGTCGTGCGGGCGGGATCTCTGGCGGAATTGTTTGATTTTTGCATGGCGTTCGGACAATTGCCGGAGCCGGCGGGCAACAACGTGTTTGTCCAGACCCATTCCGGAGGCCCTGGAGCGGTGGCGGCGGATGCCTGCGGTCGGGCGGGGCTGAACCTGCCTGAACCGGCGGAGTCGACCAAGGCAAAAATCGTTGATCTGGTCCCGGCAACCGGCAGCATAAAAAACCCCATTGACGTTACTTTCACGAAAGACATCACCCAGTTTTTTTCCTCCCTGCCAAAGGCGCTGCTGGAAGACCCCGAATGTCATCTTCTTTTGCTTTATTACTATTTGCCGGCGGATATGATGAAAAGGGCCATGATCCAGATGGGTGTGCCGAAAGCGGAATTAGAAACGAAAATCGGTGAAGTGGCGCAGATATTGTGCCATAACATAAAGCAGATCATTGAGACTCAGAAAAAGCCGGTCTTTTGTTTTTCTTATCAGGAGCGGAGTGAGCCGGCCATGAAAATGCTGACCCAATCCGGTATTCCATTTTATCACGGGCCGGAGGCGGCGGTTCGTTCCATAAAAGCCATGATCGATCATCGCAAATATAAACAGAAACTCACCGCTCAAGAGTCTGCTGCTTCATAAATATCGTATTATCCCGGGATTTCGTAAAAAACTTTCGATGCCGCGAAATCCAGCCGGACGTCTTTGCCGCTGTACCGTTTTTGTATGTCCTCACGCTGTTTTCCGGATTGTCTGATGGATATTTTTATTGCTTTTCAATCAGAATTTTATTAAAATTAAAAAAATATAATGATTTCATAAAAACTCTTTTATCATACCGGGTTTCGGCCCGATATCCAGCAGGCCGGGTGGCCTTTTGCCGGTTTGAACGAAAACTGAACTTACAGGAATACCGCTGATTTTATTCAGATCATAAGTAGTGACCGGTTTTATGGATATTAAAAAATTATCGGATATGCTGGGGCTGACGGTTGAAGAATTTATGGAGATCGTGAAGTTGTTTATCAAAACCGCCGGGAATGACATTGAAAAGATTCGAACCGCGGTGGCGGCGGGGGATTTTTCGTCTGCCGGCGGGGCGGCGCATTCTTTAAAGGGAGCCGCCGGTAACCTGGGGTTTAAGGAATTGTCGGAACAGGCTAAAGCAGTTGAAGTCAACGCTAAAGAAAATGATCGGGAAGAAATAGAGCGTAATCTTCCGGCTTTGACGGGTCAATTGGAAGCAATTACAGCCCGGATTGATGCCGAGGATTAGTACCGTTATTTCCCGGATACAGGTGGTGATGGTATCTACGGTTGGAGCCTGCTTGATAATGGTAATTTTAGCCGATAAGCGCTGCTTTTTATTTCTCAATCACAACTTCTTTACGGGTGTGTTATGAATGAATTTCAGAAGAGATTTTCCATCCTGGTTGTCGATGACAATCTGCTGAACTTAAAACTCCTGGCGACGACTCTCGACAATCACGGGTACAAGACCTTTACCGCTCTGGATGGTCCTACGGCGAGGCATTTTGCCGAAAACGAATCTCCGGACATTATTCTGCTGGACGTCAAGATGCCTGGGGAAGACGGTTTTGAAGTCATCAGACGGCTGAAGCAGAATCCGGTGACGGCCAATATTCCGGTTATTTTTTTGTCCGGCGTTAATGAGCTGGAGTCAAAACTGACCGGTTTCGATCTGGGCGCGGTGGATTACATCACCAAGCCTTTTCATCCCCTGGAAGTGCTGGCCCGGGTCCAGCTGCACCTGAAGCTGTCGGTGGCCACCAATTCGTTGATCAGCAACCAGGCGGATAAACTAAAACAGATTACCGAAGCCCAGTCCTCCATGATGGCCACACCCGAAACCCAACCCAAGGCCGGTTTTGGCGTTTATTATTGCGCTCTGGAGGAAGCCGGCGGGGATTTTTACGACGTTCTGCCTGTTTCGGAAGATATCTATGGCTATTTCGTGGCGGATTTTTCGGGTCATGATATCAAAACCAGCTACCTGACATCTTCCGTGAAAGCACTTTTAAAGCAGAATTGCACGCCCGTCTACCGTCCCATGGAAAGCATAAAAATCATCAATGATGTTCTTTTGAAAATATTACCGGAGGATAAATACTTGACCGCCTGTTATGCCTGTCTTAACCGGAAAACTAAAAATATGACCATAATAAACGCCGGCCACCCTCCGGTCGTTTATGCGGCGGCTAAGGGCAAGCCCAAGTTTATCAACCTGACAGGGGATGTCCTCGGCAGTTTTTCAGATGTCGTTTTCGGGCATAAACAGCTTAAAGTTACGACCGGGGACAGATTTTATATTTATTCCGACGGCCTGATTGAGTCGTCCCAAAAAAAGCTTTCGCCAGAGGAAGGCGCGTTGCTGGATGCCTGCGGCTCGGTCGCGGAAATACCGATAAGAAAAGCGCCTGGAGAAATCATAAGAATCATGGGAAAAGACACAACTGTCTGTGAGGATGATATAATTATTCTGGCAATAGAGATTTAGCGGTATTGCTCAAGATTATTCTTCAAAGGGTTTATCTGAATATTTATTTTTATTTTTCCGGTGTCGCCCGGGCTGACGTCACAGGCCGTGCCGGGGCGGTGCGAAAGATTCTTCGATCAGCAGGGATCTTGGTTTATAGATCGACAATGTCCGGGAGAGTGTTGTTGTATGACGAAAAAAGACAATATCCTTGTCTTTCAGGACAAAAATCATCTGATGATGCAGTTCCCTTCGAAAGTGGATCATATCAACCGGGTGGAAGAAGAGACCCGGAATTTTCTTGTCAGCAATGGCCTGTCCGCTGAAATTTTTTCGGTGTGCCTGGCCATGCGGGAAGGCCTTCTCAACGCCGTTAAACACGGCAACCAGCTTGATGCCGGTAAAACCGTCAAATACACCTTGAAATTCTTTGACGATATTCTCACGATGGAAATCGAAGATCAGGGCGACGGGTTTGACTGGCAGTCAATTAAGCATGTCCACCCTTCGGAAAAATCCGAACACGGCCGTGGAATATTTATTATGAAGCGGTATTTTTCCGAATTCAAGTATCATGGTAAAGGCAACAAGCTGACGCTGACAAAATTCAGTCCTGCCAACCAGGTCCGGGGTGACAAACGCAGAACTCAACTGGAGGACCTGGCGCAAGCTATTTTACAGTCTCCGGAACGTATCAGGGATATTTCGGAAGATGACCTGTTTTTGCTGATCGAGGATCTTTATATCCGAAACAACCGGCTGGCGCTCCAGAATGCCGAGCTTCGCCGCGCCCAGGCCTGGTTAAGCGGCCGGGTGCAGGGAGAAAAAAACAAAACAGATTCCGGCGATGGGTATCATGTCCTGTTTGAGCATAATCCCGCGGGCACCATAACCGTTGATGACCAGGGGCGGATAACAGAGTACAGTCTGGCCAAGCGTCCGGCCGGAGGACGGCTTCCGGAAATCGGTTCGGTCATGTACAGGGATTACGCCGCCGGCCATAAGATCGACATGCACGCCGAGCTGATGGCCTGTATCAAGTCAGGGGAGCCCGGGGAATTTCCGGAACTGCCGTATGAAGATAAAGTTTATTATATACGCATATCGCCATTTTCCGGCGGGGCCGTGATTACGTCTCTGGATATCACCTCGCTGAAAAAGGCGAAGAAAAAGTTTGTGCGCTTGGTTGCGGCTATAGAAGAGACGGAGGAGGAAATTCTGGTTTTTGATGACCAGGGGAGCGTTGAATATGCCAACGCGGCTTTTTTAAACAGCAGCGGGCTTACGCGGGACAAAATAATTCACGCGGCCTGTGACAGCGAACAAATGGAGATGATCGGAGAAACGTTCACGGATAGAATGCGGCAGGTTATGGCAGATGGAGAATCCTGGAGGGGTCTCATGTCGAGGAAGAGGGCCGGCATCCGGGAAGAAACGGCCGTGACCATAGCGGCGGTCAAGGACGAAAACGGGGCGGTCGAGGGCTATGTTGTTATCAGTAAACCGGTTGATGAATCTGCCCCTGAAAAGCCAAAGGCCAGACGCGGCAGAAAATAATCCGGGTTCATATTCCGACTGGTTGCGGCAAGCCAGGGTAAGTCAAGATAGGGTCCGGCCTCGGATATCACTTACCGGGTTCAGGTTTTATCGAGAGAAACAAACATGACGGCTTTGTAAATTTTTTTACATCGTCATTCCGGATTGATCCGGGCACACGGTGAAGCGTAGCGCTATCCAGCGACCCGCCAGCGTGCCGCCGGTTTGAGCGAACATGAAACCCTCTTATGCTATATGCAAAAAATGAATAATATCAATTTCATACTGGATCCTCCGGTCAAACCGGAGGATGACAACGAAAAATGAAGTTTCATACCAGAACCATCTGAATTTACTGGCAGAAAGTTATAAAATAATGAAAATCGGTATCGTGGGTTTGACCGGCGCCGGAAAAACGACCCTGTTTGAGGCGTTGACCCGGTCGGAGGCTGATCCCGGGCACAGGAACGAAGACCGGCTGGCTGTTATAAAAGTCCCGGACCGGCGGGTGGATGTCTTAACCGGCATGTATAAGCCGCGCAAGACTATTTATGCTCAGATCGAATATTGCCTGCCGGCCGGAATACAAAAGAATGAGCAGGAGATCCGATGGAATTCGGTCAAGGAGTGCGACGCCCTGATTCACGTGGCGCGGAACTTCAAGGTGCCGGGCGTTGATCCGCCGACGCCTTACAAAGATATGACCGCGCTGGATGAAGATTTCATCCTTTCCGATTACATGGTGGTTGAAAAACGGCTGGAACGGATAGAAGCCGATCAGAAGCGGGGGAAGAAGACGGAGGCGGTTGAAATTTCCCTGCTTCACCAGGCCAGGGAATTGCTGGAGAATAACCGGCCCCTGAGGCAGCACAGCGAAATAACGGATTCTCCGCTGCTGCGGGGATTTTCTTTTCTTTCCGCCAAACCCTTGCTGGTCCTGATTAATAATGACGATGATGATTCGCGCCTGCCGGACGGCGACCCGCCGCCGGGGATTGACATTATGGTGGTTAGAGGTAAACTGGAACACGAGATATCCCGCATGCCGGATGAAGAGGCCGCTGATTTTTTAAAAGAGTTTGAAATTGACGAACCCGCCACGGCCAGGGCCATCAAACGCTCTTATGAAACCATGGGGCTGATTTCTTTTTTTACGGTAGGCGAAGATGAAGTCCGGGCCTGGACCATTAAAAAAGAGACCCCGGCCGTTAAAGCGGCCGGGGTGATTCATTCGGACATGGAAAAGGGGTTTATCCGGGCTGAAGTCGTGTCGTATGACGACCTGATCAGCGCCGGCGGATACGCTGAGGCCAGAAAGAAGGGCGCTGTCCGGCTGGAAGGTAAAACCTATATTATGGCGGATGGGGATGTGGTCACGTTCCGCTTTAATGTGTGAGCTTATGATTGTTGATTTTCATACCCATATTTTTCCTGATGCGGTTCGGGCTGACCGGGCCGGATATTTTAAAAATGAGCCGGCCTTCAGGCTGCTTTACGAACCGGAAAAGTCAAGAATAGCCGGAGCCGGGGACCTGATCGCCTGCCTTGATGAAAGCGGCGTGGACAGGGCCGTTACTTTTGGATTTCCCTGGGAGACACCGGAACTCGCCAGGGAGCACAATGATTATATAATCAGCGCTCAGCAAAAATATCCTGACCGGCTGGCCGGTTTCTGCTGCGTGGGCATGTATGGAAAAGATCCCGCCCGTGAGGTTGAACGGTGTCTGGACGCCGGCCTTTACGGTGTGGGCGAGCTGGGTTTCTACCAGTCCGGGATCGACGCGGAAGCGCTTTCGCTGCTGGAGCCGGTCATGGCGATCTGCCGCGAACGGAATAAACCGGTCATGATTCACACCAACGAACCCGTGGGGCATCAATATCCCGGCAAGACACCCATTACCGTGGGGCAGATTTACGACCTGGCGGCCGCCTTCCCGGATAACCGGATCGTGCTGGCCCACTGGGGCGGCGGTATTTTTTTCTATAATCTTCTGAAAAGAGAAGCCAGAAACGTGTTGAAAAATATCTGGTATGACACGGCCGCGTCACCCTATCTTTACGATGCCGATATCTATAAAATTGCCTGTGAGCTGGCCGGTCCGGATAAGATTCTCTGGGGCACGGATTTCCCCCTGCTCAAGCCCGCCCGGTATTTTCAGGAAATGGACCGGGTCGCCCTGGGCGAAAAAGAGAGGGCCGCTATTGTCGGCGGTAATGCCGCCGACTTTCTGGGCCTGTGAAAATAAAAGACAAACCAGCAATTCACACACACCGGAAGATCCAAATATAAAAATATAAAGGACGTCCCCCAAAACACTAAAACCCCTTGACATTCGTGGTTATTCCTGATTAATTCCCTTTTTAAAATATTCATACGGCAATGAAGTCTGCCGCAACCGCTTCATCCGCTTCTGGCTGATGAAGATGATGACTTCTACCCCCAGACCGCATATTTCATGACATATCCGGTCCCGGCGGGCAGGAGTAATCAAATGGTAAACGACCCCGCCCGAATACCGGCGGGGTTTTTATTTTTTTACCCGGTTTTATCCGGAGCGGCTGAACAGGAGCAGGGTATGGCGATCAGTATCGCGATCATTATTATTCTGGGGTTGTCGGCGGATTATCTGTTCAGGCGGATCAAAGTCCCCGGACTGGTGGGAATGCTTTTGGCCGGTATTCTTGTCGGCCCCTATGTTTTCGGCCTGATGCGGCCGGAGATGATGGACGTCTCCGGTGATTTCAGAAGAATCGCGCTGATCGTAATCTTGCTCCGGGCGGGGTTTGAGCTCCATCGGGACACGTTAAACCGGGTGGGCCGGGCGGCCCTGATCATGAGCGCGGTGCCGGCTCTGTTTGAAATGGCCGGTATCATGCTGGCGGCGCCCGCGCTGTTGCACATCAGTCTGCTGGACGCGGCCATCCTGGGCTCCATCCTGGCGGCCGTATCACCGGCGGTGGTGGTGCCGCTCATGATTGATTTTATGGACCGCGGCCGCGGAACGAAAAAGGGCATCCCCACCCTGATCCTGGGCGCGTCGTCGGTGGATGACGTCTTCGTGATCGTTATTTTTACCATCCTGATGGGGATGCACGGCGGCGAACAGATTAATCCCTGGTTGAAGCTGACCGAGATCCCCATCTCCATCCTGCTGGGTGTCCTGGTGGGAGTCATCCCCGGCTATCTGCTTTACCTGCTGTTTCAAAAATACGATTGGCGGCCGCCCAAGCGGACCATGATGGTCATGGGCGTGGCCATTGTCCTGACCTGGATGGAAAAAACACTGGAAGGCGTCGTGCCGGTGGCCGGCCTGCTGGGGGTAATGGCCATCGGTTTTATCATTCTTGAAAAATCCGAGCCCATCGCCCATATCATTTCCCAGAAGCTCAAAAAACTCTGGGTGTTCGCCGAGCTTCTGCTTTTTGTGCTGGTGGGCGCCCAGGTCAATATCCACGTGGCCTGGAAGGCCGGCCTGGCCGGTATTGCCGTAATAGTCATCGGCCTGGTGTTCAGAAGCGTCGGCACTTATCTGTCTTTGACCGGCACACCGCTGACCATGAGGGAAAAACTGTTCTGCGTCGTGGCTTATATTCCCAAGGCCACCGTGCAGGCCGCCATCGGCGCGGTTCCCCTGGCCGCGGGCGTAGCCACGGGTGAGATTATCCTGGCTATGGCGGTGCTGTCCATCCTGGTTACCGCTCCCATTGGCGCCTTCGGCGTCATGGTCATGGGCGAAAGGGTTCTGGACTACAGCCCGGTTTCCGCCTATCGTTTCAAGGAACTCCGTGAAAGATACGGCCTGCCCCATGTGGGCCAGCGGGTCAGAAACAAGGAAACCGACATGGTCTGGAAGGTGATCGAGGAAAAGGAAGACTGGATCGAGGCGCCGGCGGAAGCAGAGAAAGAAGCCGGTTTCGGCCGTCTGCTACCGGCCATCTATATCCGCTACTGGAAGGAGAACGGCTCCGGGCGTCCCGGCAGCGGAGAGACCCGTACCCTGCGTTACAGCGTCAAAGACCCTTCCTTTAACGATTACTGGGAGATTCTTTACAACTGGTAGGCCGTTTCATCCATAAATGGCCTTTTCCCGTGGTCCCTCTGTGCCAAACTGCGCGGAAACAGCTTCAGGCGCCATCCATAAAAAATGGATAGACACTATCACGAATGTTTTCAATGGTTGGGAGCTACAGCCAGGCGCCCAGCTCGCTCAAGGCGGTCGAGGCCATCAGATAGGGCTCGTTGGTCCTATCGGCCAGCCGGCGGGTTTCCCGCAAAAGCTTCGGCAGGGGCCAGTCATCCACGGGTTTTGTTTTTTTAGGGTCGTAATATTCGGAGACATGTCTCCACATATGCAGCAGGGCGTTGCGTGTGCCGCCAACGGACGGCGGACGGCGGATGATTTCGGTTAATTGCCGGGCCAGGGCCGCAAAATTCCGGCGCTGCGGGCTTTGAGCGGCCATTTGCCCGATTTTGCGGTAGGCAACGGGACCCCGCGCCAGGACGGAATACTTGTGATGACTCCATAGCTGCCGGGTCGTCCGCGGCAGCGCAATCCGCCCCGGCGACCGCACCTTGTATTTTTCGGCCAGAATTTGAAACTGTTGATCCGGGGTATCCAGAAATTCAGCCGGCCAGAAGCCGGCCCCCGACCGCAGGCGTACGGGTGTTTTTTCGCGAAATCCGCGCAGGGCCATTTCTTCGGCCAGCAACCGGTGGCGCTGCCGCAGGGCCCAGCCGCAGCCATGCCAGCGCAGGGTCTCCGGGTGCCGGGCGTAGCCTTTCTTTTGATTGACGATGATCGAAACGATGGCGTGCAGTTCCCGGTGTTCTCCCAGCAGACTTTGTCGGTTCAGGTAGCCCGGCTGTACATCCCAGATGCGCATTATGGTTTTTCCTTAATTTTTTCAGTGCCTACAGCCGGAAAGAATTTCCGGTTGGCGCTGGTTCCGGATCATGATCCGGTTATCGGTGTAGCCTTTGTCCGACGCGGGTATGCCATCATTGCTATTTTCACTTGAATTGATTATAAAAAAGATGAATCTGAAAATCAATCCAACGCCAGCAGCCAGGGGGGTAGGCAAAGGGTAAGGCGGTAAAAAATGTCTCTGGAATTAATCATTAAATATATTTACAAGGGCAAAACGCCTCCACCGGGGCAGTTTCCTGAGATAGTTCTGGATGCATTGACCTCATACACGAGTTGGAAAGGACGCCGATCCAGGCTGACAGCCATGGAAAGGCTTCTTGTCACCATCCGCCAGAGAGAGCCTGACCATGTCCCCTGCGCGCCGATGGTGGGCGGAGCCTTTCGGCATGTGACCGGCGCTTCTTTCAGCGATTTTTCCACAAACGGTGAAACGGCCGTGGAAGCCGGGTTGCTGGGATGCAGGTTGATAGGTGGAGACGTGCAGCTCCTGGGGATCGATCTTTCCGTGGAAGCTTCTGATTTCGGGCAGCCGATTATATATCCGGAAAATTCAACCGCCCATCCCGACTATTCTCGACCCCTTATCAAGGACCACACCGGTTATCGAAAGCTCGGGCGGATTGATGTTAAAGACGCGCCGCGAATGCAGCGGGTCATTCAGATGGCAAGACGCGCATTAGACGAAAAGAGCGTTGACGCGGTTTTCATACCCGTGGTATCAAGCCCGCTCTCGGTCCTTGGAATGATGAGAGGCGCGGAACAGGTTTTTAAAGATTGTCTTCTTTACCCTCGTGATGTCATGGCAGCCCTTGAAACGATAACCGGCGTGCTGATTGATTATATCAACGCTCTCTGCGATACCGGCCTGATCGCGATATCTCCCGATATGCTTTTTGCCTCGAGAAGCGGTGTCGGAAGGGCTCTTTGGGAAAAGATAGAGGGGCCTTTCGGAAGGGAATTGGCCGATACCATCCATAAAAGGAAATGCCTGGTGGCTATTCATAACTGCGGAGACGGGCCGTATTTCGATTCCATGATACGTTTCATGGAGCCGGAGGCCATATCCTTTGCCCGGTTGCCGGATGACTGCGCCGATCGCAGGGAGCTGAAAAAGCGCTATGGCAAACAAACCACCCTGATCGGCATGGTGGAAACGCCCTTGTTATACCGCGCCACACCGGGACAGGTCATGGAGGAGTGCAAAAAAATGATTGAAGACCTGGCCGAGGGAGGCGGTTTTATTCTCGCACCCGGATGCGAATATCCCCCCAACGCCAGTCTCGTGAATGCCATGGCGATGGTAAAAGCCGCTGAACTTTACGGGTAAGTTATCCGCAGGGCAGGTCTGGGGCGGCGATAATTTTTTCCGGGTTGATATCTTGAATTATCTTTGATAGAAATCAAAAGCTCAAAATTTGTGACGGATATTAACCGCGCCCCCGTAGCTCAGTGGATAGAGCAATGGATTCCTAATCCATGTGCCGCGTGTTCGATTCACGCCGGGGGCACCAAATCCAAAGCCCTCCTCCCTGTTTATGGTTGAGGCTTTTGACTACTCAGCCCTTACAGGATCGAAGGATATCTCTTTATCAAAAAATGTGTAAAAAATATTGTATGTTATCATATTGTACGTTATCTATTGTTTTTCTGATTTGAACTCTCAAATAAGCAGGGTCAGATCAATATGATTATACTAAGGTTTTTGAGATGGGCATTATTGATACATTAAAA
Source organism: uncultured Desulfobacterales bacterium (assembly GCA_964432245.1). GTDB lineage: Bacteria > Desulfobacterota > Desulfobacteria > Desulfobacterales > Desulfosudaceae > JBFMDX01. The sequence continues at coordinate 9,079 of CAYSMV010000160.1, read as the reverse complement.
AACGCTCTCGGGTTTAATAAAGAAACGATGCCGGCGGTAAAACCCGGCCGAAACGATCCATGCTGGTGTGGAAGCGGGAAAAAGTATAAGCATTGCCACCTGGCGATAGATGAAAAAAAGCGTTCGGCAATACTGGCAAAAAATGTTTGCAAGGGTCCTACTTGACAACGATGATGGAGCGAGTTTCGCCCCTCCTCTGTTAATACGGGAATCCCAGGAACAGGTCTGTATAGCGATCGATATTTATCCCGGGTTTTGAGCTTCAAAAGTCATGTCTCCGTGTGCGAAAATTTTCCAAAACCGGCTGAAATGCATAAGATTGACAAAAATGTAAAATTTGATGATTCAATAATTTCAGGTTTCTATAGAGGTGGCCTAAAATTTAAGGAGGACAGGAAACCCAGATGAAGATCAAAGAAATAAAAGCGAAGAACATGAACGTGAAAAAGTTTATTGACGATAAGGTCCGGGACATTCAGCAGGCCGTGGGAGACGGCCTGGCCGTCAACGCTCTTTCAGGGGGCGTAGATTCATCGGTCGTCACCGCGCTGGGGCACAGAGCACTGGGCAAGAGGCTGAAGACTTATTTCATAGACAACGGCATCATGCGAGAAGGCGAACCGGCCAGGGTCGCCGCGGCTTTTAAAAAACTGGGCATTCAGATTGAAGTCATCGACGCTTCCAGGGCCTTTTTTTCAGCGCTCAAGGGGATTACCGATCCCGAAGAAAAAAGAGAAGCCATAACACAGACATTTTATAAAAATGTTTTCGGCAAGCTGGTTCTGAAAAGCAGGGCCGGATATCTTCTTCAGGGCACTATCCTGACCGACGTGGACGAAACCGTGGCGGGGATAAAAAGGCAGCACAATGTTTTCGCGCAACTGGGCATTGATCCGAAAAAAGCGTTCGGTTACGGGATACTGGAGCCGCTTATTGAACTGCGCAAGGACGGGGTGCGGAAGGTCGGGCGCGGACTCGGCCTGCCGGAAAGCATGTTCGCCCGCATGCCCTTTCCCGGACCGGCGCTGGCGGCGCGCGTAATCGGAGAAGTCACGCCGGCCAGAATCGCCCTGGTCAGAAAAGCGACCGCCATTACCGAGGCGGCGCTGAAAGACATCAAGGCCTTTCAGTACCTGGCCATTCTTCATGAAGACCGCGTAACCGGCATGCGCGATAAGAAGCGCGTTTTCGGCCATCAGATCGAGATTCGCTGCTGGAACAGTGTAGATGCGCGCACCGCCAAACCAACCAGGCTCTCCTTTGATATTCTGGAAGGCATTGCCGCGAAAATCACCAGAGCCATACCGGAGGTGGTCAGCGTTACTTACAATATTACTTCAAAACCGACATCCACTATCGAAGCGGTCTAAAATTTTACCGGAAGACCCGGCCTTGGAGCGGAATGGTTTTTTAAAAGACAACCACTGTCTTAACGGCCTTATGCCGGCCTTTGTTCATATTTACGGCTATCATGCGGCGGTAGTCGGCCAGATGGAACTTGTGCGTCACCAGGGCCGCGGCCTTTATTTTTCCCCGGTTTATCATGTCCAGGGCGATATCGAAGACATGACGCTTTTCCCCGTTGTACTCAACCAGGCCATAGGCGTAGACTCCCCTGACGGTCTGCAGCTTCAGCCACAGGGGCGTCAGATCAAGCTTAACGTCGCCGCCGATGCCCACCACGCTCAGGGTTCCCATGGTTTTTAATACCCGCAGGCTTTGATTAAGTGTCGTGGATGCGCCCACGGTATCGTATACCCGGTCAAAACCGCCCATGGGCACGGGCTGGCCGATCGCGGGCCGGTACAGCCTGGCGCCGGTGATCTCCGCCGTCCGGGGGAAAATTTCGCGGGCGGAAATGATTTCATCGGCGCCGACGGACAGGACCAGTTCCGCGGCCGGCGCGGTCGGCTCGATCACGGAAATGTGACAGCCGGGAGCCAGGACTCGTATGGACTGGACCACCAGGTTACCGATAACGCCGCCGCCGACGACCAGAATTTTTTCATTATCCGACGGCGGGTTGTCAAACACCGCCTGCAGGGCCACCGCCGCCGGCTCGGTCATGACCGCCGCTTCCAGGCTCAAGTCTTCCGGGACATGAAACAACTGGCTCTGGTGAGCCACCACGTAAGGGGCAAAGCCGCCGTTCAGGTCTCTGGTGATGCCCAGGAACATGCCCGGAGAAAAAGCCCCTTCGGCCGTGTTTTCACAATTGCCGACCCTGCCCGCGCGGCAGGGAGGACATGGCGGAGCGATCCCCCGGGCGACACAACCCAGCGCGGGATTGACGGCAACCCGGTCGCCGGATTTGAAGCCGCCGACATCGGCTCCGGTTTCCGTGATTTCACCGATAAATTCATGCCCCAGGATGCAGGGAAACGAGGTAAAAGGCTGGGCGCTGGGCGAGTCATGCAGCATGATTAAATTCAGGTCGCTGCCGCAGAACCCGCAGGCCGAGGTTCTGATTTTCACCCAGCCCGGAGCAGGCAGAGACGGTTCGGGGATATCCACCAGTTTGACGGTTTTCCCGGGACCGCGGTAATAGGACGATCTGCCGAAAACCGCGGCCATTGCTTTGCCCGTAACAAAAGAAAGGGGGGTAATGTTAATCTGCAGCGCTTGCATACGGCCTCCAGGAATTTTTTAATTCGGCCTGAAAACAGAATCAGGCCGTCGAAGATTTTATGGTTTCAAGGCGCCTGATCATTTCCAGGAGCAGGTCGTTAAATTCAGCGGCCCGGTCTTTGAAGGAAATAGCCGCGTCCAGGACGGCCAGGTCAGAGGACATGGCCGCTCTTGGCCGGTCGCGGAATTTTACGTAATCCTTCCGGCTGGTAATAATGATGTCCGCGTTTTTGCTCTCCGCGGCCCGGGATATGGCGGCCAGGTCACCGGCGGTATAGACATGATGATCCCGAAAAAACCGGTATCCCGCGACATCGGCGGTCAATCGTCCGATGCCGTCAAGAAACGATTGATTATTGGCCAGCCCGCAGAAAACATAGGCCCGGCAATGGGCCAGGGCGTCGGTATCCGGCAGCCGGTCTTTCGGTTTCCCCGGCTTTTCGGCGGCGATCCACTCCGTGATTACAGGGACGTGATAAGCGTTAAATCGGGGTTTGCCGCTGATATATCTTTCAAGAGCATCCGGGCAGGAGCCCTTCGGATTTTCGGAGCGGGTAAACACGATGACATCCGCTTTTTGGAGCGCGGCCAATGGTTCTCTCAGCGGGCCCGCCGGCAGCAGATAATTGTTTCCCAGGGGGCGGGCGTTGTCCAGCAGCACGATATCCATATCACGGGCCAGCTGGAAATGTTGAAAACCGTCATCCAGCAGAATCATATCCGGAGAAAATTGCCGTATGGCGCTGGTCGCGATTTTATACCTGTCTTGTCCCACGGCGAGGGGAACACCGGCCAGCCGTTCAGCCATTAATAGCGGCTCATCTCCCGACTCGCCGACATCCATCAGGATCTTTTTCCCGTCGCTGACGATGCCGCCTTTTTTCGAGGCGCCCCCCCTGTATCCGCGGCTGACGATCAGCGGGGAGAAGCCCGCCTTTTTCAGCATCATTGCGATATAAATCGTCATGGGCGTCTTGCCGGTTCCGCCGGTGGTAATATTGCCGATTGAGATTACAGGACAGGACAACCGTTTCGTTTTCAGTATATTTCCGGCGTATAGTCTTCTTCTTGAGAAAGCCGCGACTCCGTAAAGCGGGGGAAAAGGCCGCAGTATGGTCTGGATTATTCCGGCCGTTATATTGTTGGTAGCTGTCATCAGTTGCCGTTGTTTACCTGGATTTTTTCAACAGCACCCAGGCCACGAGAAAAAACGCGATATTCGCCGTCCACGCGGCCGCGATCGGCGGCAGCACGCTCCCGTATCCCAGAGAAAGAGAAAAGCCGTAAAGCATCCAGTACGCGAACGATATGCCGATGCCATAGGCGATGGTGGCGGCGATGCCGCCCATGGTTTTTCCAACCACGCCCAGCCCGGTTCCCAGCAGGCTCATCAGCAGGCAGACAAAGGGGAAAGCGATTTTGGCGTGAAGGTCGACCTGATAAAGGGTCGTCCCGTAGCCGTCGTCGGCTATTTTTTGAATATGCCGGAGCAGCTCAAAGAAGCCCATTTCTTCCGAGCTCTTGGCGGCCCGGCCCAGATCTTCCGGAACAATATCAATCGCGACCGCCAGTCGCCCGGCTGTTGATGCTTTTTCCAATTCCCCGTCATCATTAAACCGGTGTTCCATGACGTTTAGTAATATCCATTTTGAATCCGAATAATGCGCCTGGTGAGCGTCGATTCGTCTGATCAGTTTAAATGTTTTATCAAAAAAATTTAATGTGATTCCAAAGGCAGTCTGTTGAGCCGGATGGTAATGATTGATGTGCATAATGATATGGTTGCCCTTGATCCAGACATCATCCTGTTTGATCGTGGTCGAGGCCTTGTGCCGGACCTTTTTCAGCCAGATGAGATTGGCCCTGCCCATAGTGGCCGGCACGACCAGTTCCGATAAAAGGAAAATAAAGAGGCAGAAACCGGCGCCGGTGACAACAGCCGGTTTCAGCAGGGCGCTGATGCCAAGGCCGCTGCTTTTCAGGGCGGTGATCTCGTTGTTTCTATTCATCAATCCAAAGACGATCAGGGTCGCGATAAGGGCCGCTACGGGGGTGATTTGAACCAGCACCAGGGGTATTTTCAGAATAAAGAAAAACAGAAACTCTGAAAAGGGCAGGCCGGATTTCAGGACGTCTTCTATCTTTTCAAAGAAATCGATGGCCAGATAGACCACCACGACAACCGTCGTAATAACGGCAAATTGTCTCAGGATTTCCTTTATAATGTATTTAAACAAAATCGACATGGTCAGGAAAAATCTCCCGGTTTTCTATAAAATATGCGCCGGATAGTTTCTTTCAGCGCCTCCTGGACGCTGCGGTCATGAGCGGTAATGAAAATCAGATACACGGCCAGACCGGCCATGACGATATCGGGTATCCACATGCCTATGGCGGGCGTCAGGGCGCCCTTTTCGCCGAGGATCTCTCCGGCCGACAATAAAAGATAATAAAACAGGAAACATATCAGCGACAACCCGACTCCCGATGATTTTCTGGCATTCCGGGTTTGCATTCCCAGAGGAACCGCCAGCACTCCCAGCGCGATACAGGCAAAAGGGATGGAGAATTTTTTATAGAATTCGAGTTGGGCCGAGAAATAGTCTTTGTCCTTTTTGTCTCCGGATTTGAGATAGTCGCGGAGTTCGCTGAAGGTCATTTCTCTTTCGTCCTTATGCCTGGATTTTTTTCGCGAACCGGACTGCTGGAGGTCCAGGTTGACCGCGTATCGTTCAAAACGGATGCTCTGGAAGGTTTTGTCATCCAGGCGAATCTGATTGATGATGCCGTCTGAAAGGTTGAGCCGGAATATTTTTGTCGTCGGATCGAACAGAAAACTTCCGGAAGGGGCGCAGACGGTTATCGCGTCGCCGGTGGTCTGGCGGTCTTCGATAAATATTCCGGAGAGCGCGTTTTTTTCCCTGTTAATATGGCCGATATACAGGGTTATATCATTAAAACCGCTGATAAACTCCTGTTCCTTCAGCCCCATGGCCGGATTCGATGTGATGGCCGTATAGGCCAGGGTTTTAAACGCAGTTTTTCCTCTCGGCAACAGCCAGATGGATACCAGGGCGGTCAGCAGGCAGGTCCCGACGGAGAAGATTATAACCGGGTAAAGCAGTTTGTAGATGCTGATACCGCTTGATTTTATGGCGGTAACTTCGTTGTCGCCGGACATTCTCAGGAAGGCCAGAAGAACGGCGATCATGGTGGAAATCGGAATCACATATCCCAGAAAGTATGGCGTGGAATAAACGAGCAGCAGCAGAGCCGATGAGATATCGACATGATAATTGACGACAAAATCGATGATGTCAAGGAGTTCGTGCGTCAGAAAGACAGAGGTAAAGAAAATGATGCTGATCGCGAAATAGGGCAAAAACTGTCTGAAAACATATCTGTCCAGCGCGTTCGGTTTCATGAGCTGTCCGGGTTTGAGCGTTTTGATTCTATGACGGCTTCTCAAAAAGCCTTTACATCGTCATTCCGGGCTTGACCCGGAATCCAGAGCTATCTGAATTTACTGGATCCCGGCTTTCGCCGGGATGACGGAAAAAGGATATTTTCGAATTTTTACGATTCCATCATTCTATGGCTGTCTGCAAAAATAGCAAAAAGCGCTGTTCCGAACAACATTATAATACCGGCCAGGGGGAAAGCCTGACGGAGAGAAAGATAATCCATGGCCAGGCCGGCGACGGCGGCGCCGAAAAACATGCCCATACTGTGCGCCATGGTAAGCAGGGACATGATCGCGCCCATCGCCTTGGCGTCATCCCCCTTGATAACGGTCATGGCCATCAGCGGCGGCATGGCGATGCCGCCTCCGATCCCGAAGGCGATACAGGCAACGAACAATGTCTCAAAATCGTTTGCCCAGTAAAAGGAAAAAATCGCCGCCGCGGCGATGACGCCGCCGATCATCGCCATTTTCTTTTTGTTTGTTCTGTCGGCTATTATTCCCATCGGTACCTGGAGGATGCCGCTGACAAAAACGGCCAGCGTTACCAGAATGCCTGTTCTGGTGCTGGACAGTTGAAACCCGGTCGCCAGCACGGGCAGAAAACACCAGAGCGTTCCGATGCAGAACACATAAACGAAACGAAAGAGTAAAAGGCTGTATATCGACTGGTCTTTTAACAGTGCCAACCAGGAAACCGGCATGAAATTATGGCGAATAACATATTCGTTCTTCGTGGGCGGCAGGCAGAAAAGACTGAGCAGAAAGCCGGTAAAAGACAAAACGCCCATGCCGATGAAGGCCGCGTCTATACCCCAGGAGTCGTTAAGGATGCCGCCCGCGACGGGGCCGATGCTGAGGCTGCCGAAAACCGACAGGTTGAAAAGCCCCATGGTCAGGCCCTCACTTCTTTCCGGCGTCATGTCGCCGATATACGCCTGGGCGACCGGCATGACCATGGCCGAAGCGATTCCCTGGAAAAATCTTACGGTAATGAGTCCCGGTATCGTGTCGGTCAGAATAAAGGCCGCGGAAACGATGGCGTATCCCAGGAGTCCGGCGGTAATATAAGGTTTTCTCCCGGTTTTGTCTGAAAGGGAGCCGAACAGGGGAAGCAGAATCGTTCTGGAAAGAGAAAATACGGCGAATATAAACCCGATGTAAAGGCCGCTGGCGCCGAGATTTTCAGCGTAAACCGGCAGCAGCGGGACCACGATCCCCACTCCCATAACCGCGCTGAAAATGGAAAAAAAGATGGTGGAGAATATTTTTTTATCCAGTTGTTTCATGGGACTTTTTATTGAACCGCTATTCCTTAACGGCGATGCATTCTATTTCCACCAGCGCGTCAAGGGGGAGAGCCGCCACCTGAACAGTGGACCTGTCGGGTTTGTGCGGGCCGATCATTGTTTTTTATGTTTTTCAACCGCGTTTTCCACCAGTGTTCTGATCTCGTCCAGCCGTTTTTCGGTCATGGCCTCAAATCTTAAGACCAGTGCGGGCTGTGTGTTGGATGCGCGCACCAGGCCCCAGCCATCGTCAAACAGGACCCTGACGCCGTCAATATCGACGATATCATGCCGGGTTCTGAAATAATCGGTCACCCTGGCTACCAGCTCGAATTTTTCGTCGTCCGGGCATTCTACCCTGATTTCCGGAGTAGTAAAAGTTTCAGGAATATCAATCAGCAGTTCGGACAGAGATTTACCGGAGTCGGCTATCAGCTCCAGGAGCCGGCAGGAGGCATAGATGGCGTCGTCATATCCCAGATAGCGGTCGGCAAAGAAAATATGGCCGCTCATCTCACCCGCCAGTTCCGCTTTTTCCTGTTTCATCTTTGTTTTTATCAGGGAATGACCGGTTTTCCACATGATGGCCGTACCGCCGTGTTTTTTAATGTCGTCATACATCACTTTGGAGCACTTTACTTCTGAAATGAATTTCGCTCCGGGCTTACGGGAGAGAATCTCACGGGCGAACAGAATAATCAGTTTGTCTCCGTAAACGATATTGCCTGTTTCGTCCACGACGCCGATGCGGTCGCCGTCGCCGTCATAGCCGATGCCGAGGTCCAGTTTTTTTTCTTTTATCAGCGCGATTAAATCGGTCATATTTTTCAGAACCGTCGGGTCGGCTTCGTGATTCGGAAAACTGCCGTCCATGTCGCAGTAAAGATCGTGCACTTCGCAACCCAGATCTTTTAAAACCGGGACAGCCACGACGCCGGCGGTGCCGTTGCCGGCATCGACGCCGACTCTCAAGGGTTTGGTGAGGGAAATGTTGTTTTTGACAAATTCTTTGTAGGGGGTAATCGCGTCTGCCTGCGACAATGATCCCCGGCCTTTTTTAAAAGATTGACTGTTAATGATATCCCGTATTTTCAGGATTTCCCGGCCGAAAATAGAATCAAGATCGAGGCACAGTTTAAATCCGTTGTATTCCGGCGGGTTGTGGCTGGCAGTCACCATGACGCCCCCGCCCGTCGCTAAATGGTTGATGGCAAAATAGAAGATCGGCGTGGGGCAGACCCCGATATCCACCACATCGCAGCCTGTATCCCGCAGGCCCTGTATGATCTGTTTGGAATAGGCGTCAGAAGTCAGCCGGCAATCATGGCCCACCGCGGCCAAAGACCGGCCATGGTTTTGCAGATAAGTGCCGATGGCTTTGGCCAGAAGCCGCACCTCCTGTTCGTTAAAGTCGACTTCCGCGATTCCTCTGATATCATATTCCCTGAAAATTTTGGGATCCATGAAATTTTTCCTTTTTTCAGCCGTAGGGCCACTATTGTCTAAAATAATATTTCAACGGTCTTAAGGCAAAGTTCTCTTTATTCACACCTTGACGCTTTGGGGCTTTGTCCCAAATGGGTGGGCACTAATTAGTTTCCATCCATAAATGGCCTTTTTCCGCAATCTCTGCGTCAAACTGCGGGCTTGCTTGTGCGGCGTACGTCCAGTACGCCTCCGCGCAATCCCTTGTTTTCCT
>CAYSMV010000159.1:0-5641 GCA_964432245.1 uncultured Desulfobacterales bacterium | reverse complement strand
ATTCTCCGGGGGTAGTAGCTTTCATAAAGTTTTCCACTTTCATGGTTGCGGACACGGCGCAAATTTCCCTGAAGGGCCGGCCCGCGAACCGGTGTCGCGCCTCCATGCTGCTGATAAACCGAAGGCTGAACCCGAAATCATTAAGATCATTAATGTTTTTTAATTCTTTCTTGTCGACTTCAGAGCCCAGCGCGCACAGCACGTTCAACTGGCTGAGCTTGCCGACGACCCGGTTGTTCTTGTCCATCACCAGAATTGCACGGTGCTGATACCTGGAACGGTCAAAGTTGACCTGGGCTTCTTCAAGAGCTGAAACGGCCTCAAACAAAGTTGCTCCCATGAAGACCGTAGCATATTCCGAGATGGGAACCATGAGGTCCCTGACAATATAGTTCATACCTTCTCTCCGTGCTTATTTTTTGGGGGACCATATCATGTCCGCATGATAATAGCAACACCGGCGGCGGATGTGCCGGATAAAATACTTGACAGCGAAACCCGCATAACGTAAAGCTAAAAACTTAATTATTCGAAAACTTTTGGGCTGAGTCGGAAATACGATAGGTCTGGTTTATGATTAACGCGATTTTCCCCTTTCTGGTCTGGCTTCGGGGGTATAATCTTGAAAAACTGAAAGCGGACGGAATAGCCGGCCTCACCGTAGCCCTGGTTCTTATTCCTCAATCCATGGCCTATGCCCAGCTGGCGGGCCTGCCCTCTTACTACGGGTTATATGCGTCTTTTCTGCCCCCGCTGATAGCCGCCCTGTTCGGATCAAGCCGTCAGCTGGCCACCGGCCCGGTGGCGGTAGTGTCGCTGATGACCTCGGCCTCCCTGGAGCCCCTGGCAACGGCGGGAAGCGAAGGCTATATCGCCTATGCCGTCATGCTGGCCCTGATGGTGGGTATTTTTCAGTTTTCCCTGGGCGTACTGAGACTGGGCCTGGTGGTCAATTTTCTGTCCCATCCGGTGGTCAACGGATTTACCAATGCCGCGGCCATCATCATTGCTTCATCCCAGCTCTCCAAACTGTTCGGCGTGGACGTCGACAAGGCTGCCCATCATTATGAAACCATTATCCGCGTGGTGGAAGCAGCGATCCATTACACTCACTGGCCCACGCTCTTCATGGGCGCGCTGGCTTTTGCCATCATGGTGACATTGAAACGCGTGAACCCCAGGATTCCCAATGTGCTGGTAGCGGTGGCCGTAACCACGATCATGGCCTCACTGATGGGATTTGAGCACAACACAAAGGTCTCCCTGAAAGCCATCCGGGATCCGGGTGTGCGGGAAACGGTATCCGACTATAATAATCGGATCGAACAGACCAGAGCCGTTGTGGAAGAGCGCACCGTTATTATGAAAAGCCTGGATAAAGCCCGGGCCGCTGAAGACACACTGGCGATTATGGAAGCCGAACATGGCCTGCGTGTGGCAAACTTTAAAATCGACCGGTTCAAGGAGGAAGCCCATCTGTACCGCGATCGGCTCCGGTCTTTTTTGTTCGTGGCCGACGAAACGAAAAAGTCTTTTTATTAAAAAAGCGATCCGGCCGCGCCTGGCGTGAGTGACGGGCGCACCTGGCGCATCAAGGCGCGCGAGGCCGTCTTGAACACTGAGCAGCTGACCATGATCGGCGGCGGCGCGGTAGTGGGGGATGTGCCCAAGGGAATCCCGGCCATGTCGATCCCCAAAATCGATATGAAAATCATGATGCACCTGCTCCCTTACGCGGCCATCATTTCCCTGCTGGGCTTCATGGAAGCGATCTCCATCGCCAAGGCCATGGCCGCCAAGACCGGCCAGCGTCTGGACCCCAACCAGGAACTGATCGGTCAGGGCCTGGCCAACATGATAGGAGCGGCCGGCAAAAGCTATCCGGTTTCCGGTTCCTTTTCCCGTTCCGCCGTCAACCTCCAGGCCGGAGCAGTAACCGGGCTGTCGAGCTTCTTTACTTCCCTGGCGGTTCTGATCGTGCTCTTTTTCTTCACGCCGCTGCTCTATCATCTGCCCCAGGCTGTTCTGGCCGCCGTCATCATGATGGCGGTCATCGGCCTGATCAACGTCAGCGGTTTTGTTCATGCCTGGAAGGCCCAGTGGTATGACGGCGTCATTTCCATCATTTCATTCCTGTGTACCCTGGCGTTTGCCCCTCACCTGGACCGGGGCATCATGGTAGGGGTTCTGCTCTCCCTGGGTGTATTTTTGTACAAAAGCATGCGGCCCACGATAACATCCCTTTCCAGAAAAGAGGACGAGGCTTTCCGGGCCGCCTTTTTTCACGGCCTGAAAAAATGCAAGTACATCGACCTGGTCCGATTCGACGGCCCGCTCTTTTTCGCCAACGCGACTTATCTCGAAGACAAAATCAGTGATCGCATGCAGCAGAGAAAGGAATTGCGTCATATCGTCATCGCGGCCAACGGGATCAACGACATCGACGCCTCGGGAGAAGAGACCCTCTCCCTGCTGATCGACAACGTGCGAAGCGCCGGCATAAAAATATCCTTCAGCGGAGTAAACGAATCGGTAATGAAGGTACTGGAACGGACCCATCTGCTGGCCAAGATCGGCCGGGAAAACATATATCCGACGATGGAAAAGGCGGTCTGCGCCATCCATGAGGACGCGCATCGGAACTCCGACGAGGAGAACTGCCCGTTGATGACGGTATGCCGCGTCGCCTGAAGTCAGGTTAAAAAACGTCAAACATCATGAAACGGATTGACCGGGCGATAATCATCTTCGTCTAACTGGCCGCTGAAAATCACCTTTTTAGCCCCTTTCATCCCGGCCGCGATCGCCTTGACCTCCGCCACAGTCTGAGGCTTTATCTTCCTGGCGACTTCAATACTGCTGATCTGAACGACACCGTCATCAGCCGTCACCTTCAACATGGGCTCGATATCCACTACCGCGGCCTTTATCTCCGCCGCCAGCAGCAGATTATCCAGAATTGCCTGGGATTCGGACGTGGTCTGAAACATCCCTTTCTGAACCATCAGGCAGATCATATCGACGGCGTCATCGACCGTAACGGTTTTAATGTGCAATACCATATCATAAATCTGACAGTCCCAGGTGTCGATACCGTAAAGCTGGATTCCCCATCGCCGGCGCTCGTCGTCATCTTTTTTCAGAACATAAAGGGCTTTTTCGGCGGATATACTCGATCTCTTAACCTCTTCCTTCACCCGTTCCTCCATATCGGCAATAACTCTGATTTTAAACACATGAGGAATATGCTGAAGAAAAAATTGGCCGGCCAATCCGTGATAGACCACATTGTCTTTCTGAACATGCTTTAAAAGCGCTTTCCGGATATAGCTGATATACCGTTCCTTACCGTGGGTGAACCGCTCCAGAACCGAGGGGGCGTCATGAAGCGCCCGCACCAGCCTTAGCTCCGGAATGTTGAATTCCTCTGAAGCCTCCAACAGAATGTCCCGGGATATGCATTCATAGCCCAGTTTTTCCGCCAGTTTTTCGGCGACTTCTTTTCCCCGGCTGTAAGAACCGCGGGAAATTGTAATAACAGACATGAAATGTTCCCTTCTCTCTTTGTCATCAAAAAAATGCTAACGTGGTACCGAAATGGACATATCACAAATCCGAAAAGAATCAAACCGCATATCACCATCCAAATTTGATTTTTCAGGTTTTTCTCTGGATTAGTTGGAGACATTATTGTTCAAAAAAAACGTTCAATGATTCAGCCGGTTGCTTTTCCTGCGACTAAAGTAGAAAATAGTAATCATTATTAAACGGTTGCTGATTTTTAGAATCTGTATATATAATATTCGAAAAATTTTATAACCATTCAAATATGACTTTTAATCTTCAAGGATCAACGGATATCAAACAACCAGACCAATGAGGTAAGATCGCATGAGCAATGACATTTATTTCACCAAAGATCACGAAATGGTCCGCCAGGCGGTAAGAAAGTTCGTCAACAAGGAAATCAACCCTTACGTTGACGAATGGGAAGAAGCGGGAATCGCGCCCCTGCATGAGCTGTTCAAAAAAATGGGGGATCTCGGTTTTCTCGGCATCCGCTATGATCCAAAATACGGCGGCCAGGGACTGGACTACTGGTACGAGCTGGTGCTGATCGAAGAGCTGTCGCTGATAAACTGCGGCGGCGTTCCCATGGCCATCCTGGTCCAGACCAACATGGCCACGCCGGCGATCAATGAATTCGGCAGCGAATATCTGAAAGAAACCTATCTGATGCCGGCCATTGCCGGAGATATGGTGGCGTCCATAGCGGTCACGGAGCCGGACGCCGGATCCGACGTGGCGGCCATTAAAACATTTGCCAAAAAAGAGGGGGACAGCTACGTCATCAACGGCTCCAAGACCTATATCACCAACGGCACTCAGGCTGATTTTCTGACTCTGCTGGCCAGAACCAGCGAAGAGCCCGGCTATCACTCCTTTGGCCTGTTCTTGGTTCCCACCAATTTGCCGGGATTTCATGTCAGCAAGAAACTGGACAAAATGGGCATGAGAAGCAGCGACACGGCCGAGCTTTTTTTTGACAACCTGAAGATTCCCGCTGAAAATCTCATCGGTCAGGAAGGAGAGGGCTTTATCTACCAGATGCAGCAGTTCCAGCATGAACGGTTCGCGGCCCTGCCCAGCTGTTATATCTCAACCGAAAAAGTGATTGCCGAAACCGTGGAATTTTTGAAAAAAAGAATCGTCTTCGGCAAACCCCTGATCAAGAAACAGGTGCTTCGGCACCGCCTGGCCCTGTGGCTGTCCGAGATAGAGGCCATGCGGCAATTGACCTATCACATCGTGCGGATGAAAATGGCCGGACAAGACGTCACCAAGGAGATTTCCATGGCCAAGCTCTTCGGCGCCCGATTGCTGAACAAGGTCATGGACGGATGTCTGCAGATGCACGGCGGCATGGGGTATATGAATGAGATGGCAATTTCGCGGGCCTTCCGGGATTCGCGGCTGATTTCCATCGGCGGCGGCGCCGACGAGATCATGTGTGAGATCATCTCCAGGCTGGAAGGATTCTGATTCAGATCATCATGAAAACCGACGCTTTGATTAGACCTTTCAAGTATTTGAGCTTAAACGGGTATCTTCTTAAAGCCTCAAGATAAAAATTGACGCTCAAACTATATTTCTTTTCCTGCAGATGCTTTTTGCCGGCACTGGCAAAATGGCTGGAACACTTTTGGCGAAACTTGCGGAAATAAATCGTTTTTTCCCAAAAGTCCAGGGTTCCAAAGCCATCTTTATATACTTTTTCTCTTTTTAAAGGCCCCTTCATGCCTTTAACCGGACGATTGGTCTTGTTGTGAACGGCAAGCGGCTTTTCCGTAGCTCCGATTTTAAATTTTCTGGCCACTCTCAAAAACATATCCTTGTCCAGTGAGCCATTAAACGACCCCGCCTTCAACAGGCAATCCCGCCGCACGACCACCGAGCCCATCCAGATATAAGTCGAAAAAATTATTTTATTATATATATCGCCCTGCGCTAATTTTCTCTGTTTAGGCTTTAAGGTTCTCTTTCCCCCCGGTATCGGGAGCGGCGAGACCGGTATAATTTCAGGGGCAAGTCGTAGAAAGTTTATGATGACGCCGTCACCATCTGATTAACAAAAACAGGG
>CAYSMV010000158.1:0-5551 GCA_964432245.1 uncultured Desulfobacterales bacterium | reverse complement strand
GCTTGCTTGTGCGGCGTACGTCCAGTACGCCTCCGCGCAATCCCTTGTTCTCCTTGACCTTGCGAAAAAATCCACATTTCTGGATTGGAAACCTAAATTGTGTCATCCATAATAAATGGATGGGCACTAATTACTTTATTTTTACCCGATAAACGCCTGAGCATCAATAGAATGTTTCCGCTCTCCTCCCCTTCACCCCAAAAAAGTCAAAGTGTTAAGGTGTTGTTAATGTTTCATAAAATTATTTCAACCACATCTGGAGACATCTAAATAAAAAAAATAAAAAAACTAAGACTTTTTATCATTTTCTAACATTTTCCTAATATTAGCGTTTTAAATTTTTGGCTTAAAAGCACCGCATACAAAAAAAATTGGGTGTTAACGTCAATATGGATAAAAAAACCAAACCAACGTCATGAGGAAAGGAAAAGAAATGAAAAAACATCTCTTGGTCATCGGGGTACTGATTTCGGCATTAAGTTTTATAACAGTTAGCCTGGTGTCCGCCGGCGAGGTCAACGGTCTGATCGACAAGCTGGTGGAGAAAAACATCCTGTCTCCGTCAGAGGCGAAAGATTTGCTGGATGAGGTTAAAAAGGAAGAAGCGTCTCGTGCCAATGTCGTTCCGTCGTGGGTTGAAAAAATCAAATGGAGCGGCGATCTGAGACTGCGTCACGACACCCAGTGGCGGGATGAAGAGGATGATAATTATCACCGCAACCGGGAGCGGTTTCGTCTCCGGTTGAAAATGGAAGCAAAGACCTCCGATCACACCAAGGTGGGCGTGCGTCTGGCTTCAGGCTCCGGGTATCAGAACACCACCAACCAGAGTTTTGACGACCATGCCCGGGGAAAAAACATTTTTATCGATCAAGCCTACCTCAACTGGCAGGCTACTGATTTTCTAAAAATCGCCGCCGGCAAGCACAGCAATCCCCTGTGCACCTCTTCCCTGGTCTGGGACCCGGACGTTAATCCGGAAGGGCTTTCCGAATCATTCAATTTCCATGTCAATGACAACACAAAATTGTTCATCAACCTGGGTCAGTGGATGGTCGAGGAATTAAACGAGAAAGGCTTTGATACCGATCCCACCCTCCTGACCTGCCAGATAGGCGGAGATTTCGAAATCGCCGAAGACGTGGGACTGACCCTCGCCGCGGCCTATTATGATTTTGTTCACATCGAAGATCTGGAATGGGACGCGGGTGACCTGAAAGATAAAGAGGTGTTTCTGGGATATAACAACCAGCACGGCCAGCAGATGATTTTTGACA
This sequence comes from uncultured Desulfobacterales bacterium, assembly GCA_964432245.1. Lineage (GTDB taxonomy): Bacteria > Desulfobacterota > Desulfobacteria > Desulfobacterales > Desulfosudaceae > JBFMDX01. Next base: position 4,274 of record CAYSMV010000158.1, on the reverse strand, counting down.
AACGCGGAAACCTGCGCAATGAGTTTAAATGCGTTGAAATAGGAGCAAAACTCAAAATGAAGGATCTCCTGCCGGTTCCCGTATCCCTGTTCGGTTCTTATATTAAAAACCTTGACCAGGATATAGACGACCTGACCAGACACGGCGTCAATCCGGGCGACAGCGATCCGGCCGACCTTCTGGCTTATGGCAGCGATGACCGCGACGAGGGCTATCAGGTCGGTTTTGACGTGGGCAATAAAAAGAAAAAAGGCGATCTCTATTTTAAATATCTTTACCAGCTCCTGGAAGATTACGCCTTCCCCGCCGTATTCGTGGATTCGGATTTTCATGGCGGCGGCACCAATAACAAAGGGCATAAAGCTGAAATCCGTTATTTTCTGAAAGACAATATCTACCTGAATGCTACGGGATTCTTTACCGAGCGGGAAGATGAAGACAAGGACGGCAAGAAAGACGAAAACCGGGTTCAGCTGGATACGATCATAAAATTCTAAAAACAAAACGGATTTGGAGAAAAGCCGCGATTTGACAAAAATTATTGACTTTTTGTGATCATTGTCATAGAAAAATAAAAATACAATCATCATGAAGGTGATTAAGCGTTAAAGAATTATAAACACTGAACAATCACCGCCGGAAAACACAATCCGGCGCTGTGAATTAACTGCGGCATAAAACCAATCAAAGCCATGAAGGTGATCAGGCGGAAGTCCTGTTTTGCTTTCATGGCTTTTTTTTGTGAGAAAATGAAACGCTTTTTTATCATCCTTTTCGTCCTGCTTTTTACCTGCGGCCGGCCTATACAGGCGTCAGAGAGACAGGTAGCCGAGGACACCAATGGCGATAAACAAACGGACCGGATCATCTTTTATGACGACGCCGGCAGAATTCAACGTCTTGAAATGGATACCAACCACGACGGGTCCATGGACAGGTTCCAGTATTACGAAAATGAAATACTGATCCGGATAGAGCGGGACATGGATCACGACAATCAAATCGACTGTCTGGACCATTTTAACAAAAACAGAAGAGCCCGGCAGGAAAGACTGGACAAAGAAAAACGGATTTACCAGATAACGCTGTTCGATGAAGAAGAACAACCGGCCAGAATCCAAAAAGACACCACCGGCAGTGGTTTTTTTGACGCCGTGTATTATTTTACCGAAGGCAAAATAACCACTGCCACGCGGGACACAGACGAAAACGGCGTCGTCAATATTCATGAAAGCTACGAAAACAACCGGCCGCTAAAACGGACAATAGATGATAATGAGGACGGCCGGCCGGAACAGATCGTGCTTTATGACGAGCAGGGCCTGGCCAGGGAAAGCCGTCATGATCTGACCGGCGACGGCCGGCTGGAGACCGTGAGATTTTATCAGGCCGGTGAAATCGCACGGGAAGAAAAAGACTCGGATTACGACGGCCGGACGGACTGTCTGACCATGTTTAACAACGGCCTGCCGACCGAACAGAAAAAAGACGCCAACCTGGACGGCGCATTTGACATCTTTTCTTTTTTTGATGGAAAAGGCCTGCCCAGAGAAATTCTCCAGGACACAACCTGCTGCGGCTTTATAGACAAGCGGACTTTTTTTGAAAATGGCAAAGTAATCCGCCAGACCATGGACGATAACCGGGACGGTAAGATCGATGCCACTCTTTTTTTCAACAAACAGGAAGAACGCCTGCGGATGGAAAGCGACACGGATTTTGACGGGATCATCGACACCCGGCAGTTTTATGAAAACAACCGGATCGTCCGCCTGGAAAAAGACGATGGTAATGATGGCCGGGTGGACCTGAAGGTGTTTTACGGCAAACAGGGCGAAAAGGAAAAACTGATCAAGGACGGTGACGAGGACGGCTGGTTTGAAATCACCCAGTGGTTCAACCGGCCCGGCTGGTCGCTGGTAGTGGAGATTGACACCGACCAAGACAAATCCCCGGAAGCCCGTTATTTCCATTTAGACGGCGTGATGCGGGAAAAAGAACTGGATGAGGACAACGACGGTATCGTTGATTTTAAAGAATATTACAATGAAAAAGGCCGGCTGGTAAAAAGCCGGGAGGATGAACTGGGTACCGGCAGCCTGACCCTGACCTGGTTTTACAACGAAGCGGAGCAGGCGATACGGGCGGAAAAGGACGTCAACGGCGACGGCGATCCTGATGTCTGGTTTTTTTATGAAAACGGGAACATAACCTCGGTGGAAGAAGACACAAACAACGACGGCAAGCCCGATGTCTGGGAGACATATGACGGCGCCGAAGCGCTGGTTAAAAGAGAAAAAGACCTGGATTATGATGGTCGGCCCGATATGACGGAATAATCAAACAGAGAGGACATAAGCAATGATTGAATTTTTAGCCAAAGGCGGGGTGCTCGTCATCCCGATTCTGCTTTGCTCGGTTTTTGCCCTGGCGATTTTCCTGGAACGCGTCATCACCTTTTCCCGAATGCGCAGCCGGGGCGCCGGACTGGCGGAAAAAATCGCCGGTCTATTGACGCAGGGCAAAAAAAATGAGGCCAAAAAAGCGGCTATGAAAAGCAATTCCCCCATGGGCCGGATCCTGGCCCAGGCCATCGAAGTCAAAGACAGCGACCGGGAACTCCTGGAAACCGTCATGGTCAACGCCACGGAAGAGGAAGTGAGAAACCTTTCCACTTACGTGCAGACCCTGGCCACCATCGGCAACATAGCCCCCCTGCTGGGTCTGCTGGGAACGGTCATAGGCATGATAAAGGCCTTCATGGTCATTCAGCAGATGGGCGGAAAGGTCAACGCGGCCGTGCTGGCGGGCGGCATCTGGGAAGCCATGCTGACCACGGCTCTGGGCCTGGCCGTGGCCCTGCCCACCATGATCGCGCACAGCTACCTGGTAGCCCGCGTCGACAAATACGAGGCCAGACTGCAGAACGGCTCAGTGACATTCATGAAAGCCATTACCGGAAAATAGGAGTCAAACAATGCTGGTTCATCGCAAAAAAAGACCGCGCTACGCCATCCAGGCGCCCCTGACTTCTCTGATCGATATCGTCTTCATGCTGCTGATCTATTTTCTGCTGACGACCAATTTCATGGTGGACGAGGGTATTTCCATCAAACTGCCCCAGGCCAGTGCGTCCGCACCGCAAACCCAGCAGGAAATCACCGTTTATGTGGACAGAGAAGGAAGGACCTATATTCACAACCAACCGGTTCCGGAAGAACTTCTGTTTCGAAAGATTAAAGAGATGATCAACGGCCGGAGCGACAGGCTGGTGGTGGTCAAGGCCGACCGGGAAGTAATCCTGAATAAGGCGGTCAAGGTCATGGATCTGGCCAAGGCCGCCGGCGCCGGCAGGCTATGCCTGGCAACGGAAAAGGATCTTTAATCAGTGTCATCCGTAAAACCCGTATCTGAAAACAAAAAACAACCCAACCGTCTCATGCGGGCCATGATCGCCGTGTCCCTGGCCCTGCATGCGCTGATATTCATGCATATCGCGGGAATCTACCAGTCCCGGGCGCTGACTTATATCGAACTGACGCTGCGGGACACCTCAAAGCCGCCGGCCCGGGCCAGCCCCCGGCCCAGGATAAGGCATAAAGCCCCGAAAGCGGAAACGGTGAACCAGAGAAAGATGACCGTTCAACCCCTGCCGGTTCCCGTCGTGACGTCGACGGTTCAACCCAAAGCGGATTCCCTGACCGCCGACATCGGCACGCCGGCCGTTCCTGTTTCCGGCTGGGACATGAGCGGCGCGCCGGTATTCGCCACCACCGGCGATTATTTTGACATGGTGCGCCTGAAAATAGAAAGCCGTAAAAAATACCCGGAATCCGCCCGGGAAAAACAAATCCAGGGACGGGTCGTGGTTCGTTTCCTCATCACCGGCGACGGTCAGATTTCCTCCCTGGAAATCGTCAAAAGTTCGCGGCATGACGTACTGGACAAGGCCGCCCTGGAAGCGGTCCGGAACGCCGCGCCCTTTCCCCGGCCCCCGGCCGACCTGTTTAAAGACGCTCTGCGCGTGGAAATCACCATATTATTCGAGCTGAGATAACAAAGGGGGTGGTTGCGAACAATTCACGCATGGCACAAAAATAGAATGAGAGCGACGCTGATCCGCCGAGATCCTTCGCCGCCCCCATTCATGAGCCTCCCCTTTGCAGCAGGAAGCATAATGATGTTAGCAAATAAAACGCAAAATGTCTTCACCTCAAAGGGTAAAAAAGAATTATTTATAACCTTTGGAGAAAAATGAGATGAAAACATTGATT
>CAYSMV010000157.1:0-3629 GCA_964432245.1 uncultured Desulfobacterales bacterium | reverse complement strand
TTGTCTCCGAAACCGTTGCGCCAGACGCGGACGGCGCGGTAACCGCCGCGGAAAAAAGCGGTTATCCGGTAGTCGTCAAGGGCATGGGCGCTTCGCTGATGCACAAGACCGAGGCCGGCATCGTGCACTTGAACCTTGCGGATGCGGCCGCCGTCAGAGCCGCCTGTCGACAGATCATCCAGACCGCCGGCGCGGCCCTGGAAGGGCTGCTGGTCCAGCCTCAGGTGCGGGGCCGCCGGGAATTCGTGGCCGGCCTGTTCCACGACCGGATTTTCGGACCGGTGATCATGTTCGGTCTGGGCGGTATTTTTACCGAAGCGCTGGCGGACGTTACTTTCCGCGTGGCGCCGCTGACACCGACCGATGCTGAGAAAATGCTCGATGAGGTCAAGGCCCACAAGATGCTGGGCGCCTTCCGGGGTGAGTCTCCGGCCAACCGGCAGCAACTGATCGACACGCTGATGGGGCTGTCGGAAATCGGGCAAAAAGAGCTGGATGTTTCGGAAGTAGACATCAACCCTTTGATCATAACCCCCGAAGGCGAAGTATGCGCCGTGGACGCCCTGGTCATCAAGGACGGCCGGAGCGAAAAAATAACGCCTTTTCCGCCGGTTGATCCCGAGGCTCTGGGAAAACTGTTTTATCCGCGATCCATGGCCTTTGTCGGGGCATCCGGTCAGATGGGCAAATGGGGGCATATGCTCTTCACAAACACAGTAAGCAGCGGATACCAGGGAGAAGTTTACCTGGTGAATCCGGCCCGGGACGTGATCGCGGGCCGCAAAACGTACAAGTCCGTGACCGACATTCCCGGCCCGGTGGATCTGGCGGTGGTGACCATCCCGGCCGCCGGGGTCTGCGACCTGATCCCGGAACTGGCTGAGAAGGGGATCAAAAACATGCTGCTGATCACCTCCGGCTTTGCCGAAACCGGGCCGGAAGGGAAAACGCTCGAAAAAAAGGTCACGGAAAAAGCCCGAAAAGCCGGTATCCTGATCGTCGGTCCCAATACCATGGGCATCATCAACCCTCATATCCGGCTCTATTGCACCGGGTCTCTGGTCTGGCCCGATCCCGGCGGCATCGCGGTGGTGGCCCAGTCCGGCAACATGGGCGGACAGCTCCTCTATTTCGCCGAGCAGCAGGGCATTGAAATCCGGGCCTTCTGCGGCTCGGGCAACGAAGCCATGGCGACCATCGAAGATTATCTGGAAGCCTTTGAAATCGACGACGTCACGAAGATCGTCATGCTGTATATTGAAAGCGTCAAGAACGGCCAGCGGTTTCTGGAAAGCGCCCGGCGCCTGTCCCGCAAAAAGCCCATAGTGATGCTGAAAGGCGGACAGACCGAAGCCGGCAGCAGGGCCGCGGCCAGCCATACCGGCGCCATGACCTCGGACGCCCGGGTGTTTGAAGCCGTCTGCCGGCAGACCGGCATCATCAAGGTAGACCGGACCATGGACATGCTGGATCTGTCGGCCGCGTTTTCTTCCCTGCCCCTGCCCCGCGGCAAACGCGTCGCCATCATGACCCTGGGCGGCGGCTGGGGGGTGGTGGCCTCGGACCTGTGCGCCTCCTTTAACCTGGAGGTGCCGGAGCTCTCGCCGGAGCTGATCGACACCATCAATGGCATCCTGCCGCCTTACTGGAGTCATGCCAATCCCGTCGACCTGGTCGGCGAGCGGGACAACTCCTTTCCGATGCGCGTGATCGAGGAACTGATCCGCTGGGACGGGTGCGACATGGTCTTGAACCTCGGCATCCTGGGACGGAAACACAGCCTTAAGCGGCTGGTGAAGACAGCGGCCGTGGATCCGAATTACAATCAGGATTTCTTCGACAAAGTGGTGGCCGCCATGTACGACTTTGAAAAAAAGTATATCGCCCACATCGTCAAACTGATGGAAACCTACGAAAAACCGGTCATCGGCGTCAATATCGTCACCGACGAAACCGAAGATAAGACCCTTTACAAGGTGGATGGATCCCGGTACAAGGGCGTCTTCTTCCCCACCCCGGAACGGGCCGTCAAGTCGCTGGCCAAGATGTATGATTACAGCCGTTTTCTGCTGCGGGAACAACGCTGATCCGATACTTCAAGGCTGTTCTGAAAACATCACTCCCGCAGCACCAGCCCGATAGGCAGTGATTCGCCGTAAGTCAGGGCCTGTTCCTGCTGCTCCACCGGACGTACTTCGGTAATCCGGTCGGTCCACTCATCGGCCAGATTGACCGAACGCAGCCACTCCAGCACCCGCTCGACCAGGGCGGCGTCCACATCCCGGGTCCGGTCTCCGGTTTTCCGGGTCAGACGGCAGACGGCGGCGGCCGCGGCTTCCGGACGCCGCCATTGGACATTAATAATTGTGTCGATCCATTGGGCCGCCTCTTTCGCCGGAATCACGCGATCCGCGGAACCGTACAGCAATTCCCGGGCGCCCAGGCGCGAAAGCGCCCAGAGGTACTGGGGCTTGCAGCCCTTCTTTGAAATCCGCGGCAGCAGGGCCCGGCCGCAGGTAATCTTATCCTTGACCAGCAGCCGTTCCATGTTGGCCAGGGCCATCCATACCTCCACCTGCTCCTGCTCGGACGGTTTCGCGCCTCCGGGCTTGCCGGGCAGGATAAGAGGCGAAACATCCTGCAGAAACTGCCGCTGCTGCCCCGGCTTCAGGCCGCAGGCGATCCGGCGCAGAAAAACCCACCATTCGATCCGGACCTGGGCGTTATTGCCGAAACAAACCCCCTGACTGTAAATCTTCCAGAACGCCCGGAGGCGCTGGGCATCGAACCCGTCGCCGATGCCGGGCCGGGCGGCGAAGCCGGCCAGGTTCAGCCAGCGGGCTTCATGATCGGCGGAAATGCGGCGGTTCTGCTGAAGCGCGATGAGGCGGTCGGCCACGGCCCGGAGGAACGAAACCGGCCACCTTTCCCGGGATATGTTCACCAGATCGGCCAGGGTCTGCGCCAGACCGGCCAGCTTCTTCTTTTCCGCGGCTCCGGCTTTCTTTACGGAAAAGACAGCAGTTACAGTATCCAGGGCGGCATCCACCAAGGCGGTATCCAGCACCTGGCCGGCATCAGGCACATCGAGGGCGGCCTCGATATGCCGCAGTTGAAACTGCAACTGCCAGCGGTGGGGGCTGATCAGGGATCGACACCAGAGGACCAGGGTGCCGATCTCGGTGTATTCGACTTCAATGTGCACCGGAATATTCTTGGCCGCGCCTTTATCGCCGAACTGAATCACGGTTTCCACCGGCGGCAGGGGCGTCACGGAATCATCAACGGCGATGATATCGCCGTGCCGGTCGCCGGAACGATAGCTGGAGCTGTAAACGTCAAAACGCACCTTACGGTTGGCGATGACGTCAAAGGTCTTGTCGGCCAGTTCAATCCGGGTGTTTTCTTCGACGCCCCTTTCAACCACGCAAATCGCGGTTTCGGAACGATTGTCAGTTTCAGCGGCGGCGGCAACGCCCAAATAAACGGAGCGGGGGCTGCCGCTGCCGACCCGCACCCCCCGGCCGGACTTGACCAGCCCGTAATAGGCCGCGCCGATGGCCACGGCGGCGTCATGATCTGGATTGACCAATCGCCGCGGCCGCTTCACGTCGCTGACGGCGTAATAT
>CAYSMV010000156.1:0-2650 GCA_964432245.1 uncultured Desulfobacterales bacterium | reverse complement strand
AAAGAGTGGTTTCATCCTGGTCCCGGGGAAGCTCGGCGGCATTATGAAAGGCCACGGAGGTCCGCACGATATCGGCCTCCCGGACGTCGTAACCGTCAAGCAAGCGCTCTTCTTCGATAACCCGCAGACCAATCCGGGCGTGATCCTCGGAGAGTTCATCCAGAAAAGTGCCGTATTGATTCATCTGCCGGAAGCGGCCGACGTCGTGGAGGCAGGCGGCTGTTTCCGCCAGCAAAAGATCGTCCGGGCTCAGCGCCAGTTCCTCTCCCAGGGAAAGGATCTCCCGGCAGACCCGGAAGGTGTGCTCTTTCTTCAACAGGTACGCTTCCGGCGCCGCCGCCCGATCGACAAAGCCGTCGGCGTAATCCGCAAACCATTGTTTCAGGCGACTGACTTGCTCATGGGTCATTAAAACAATCTCCCTCAAGGAAGCATCGCAGAAATCGTATGATTTGGCAATAATTGGTATGATGATATGAAATGATCTTTGATTTTAAGGCAAATCGTCTGTATACAATAAAAAAGCCGGTTGCCAAAAAAAGATAAAAGCCGGATTTCAAAAACAACCGATGTTTTAATGCCGCGAATGGAACCAAAGAAAACAAGCCGAACCTGCAGTCCGGAAATTCACGAGTCGGTTTTTATAGCACCGGGTGCCCGCATCTATGGCGATGTTTTCATCGCCGAAGGGGCCAGCATCTGGTTTAACGCGGTTCTGCGGGGAGATGAGGGCCGAATCGAAATCGGACGCGACACCAACATACAGGACAACGTAGTCATTCACAGTGATCTGGGGCAGGCGGCCATCATTGCCGAGCGGGTCACGGTCGGACACGGCGCGGTGATTCGTGGCTGCCGGATCGGCGCGGATGTCATGATCGGCATGAACGCCACCATCATGTCCAACGCGGAAATCGGCGAGCGCAGCATTGTCGGCGCCAATGCGTTTGTCCCTTATCGCAAATCCTTTCCGCCCGGATCGATGATCATGGGCTCGCCGGCCCGGCTGGTCCGGCGGTTGACCGATCAGGAGCTGGCGTTCAATCAGGCGGCAATCGATGTTTACAGGGAGCTGGCCAGGCGATACCGCTCCGGCGAAATAAAGGGCGTGTCGGGATGAAGCTTCCCATCATGGCGCCACAAACAATCCGGCGGAAGACGATATGCGGATAGCTTATGAAACAAGCAGCCTGAGGACGGACAGGCCGACGGGTATTGTGCGATACGCCCAGCAACTGGTTGCCGCGATCTTCCATGAAATAGCGCCTGAAGATAATATTCGTTTTCTGTATAAAGCCTCGAGAATAAGGTATCGAAGGCATTGGTGGCGACAAAACGGGGTCAGGATTCAGATTTATCACAATTCATGCTGGCCGATAGCCAAACAGGCGGATATTCTTCATGGAATGGATGGATTTGTTCCCAACTGGGAAAAATCGAAGAAACTCATCACCATTCATGATCTTGCCGCGATTAAGCTGAATGACAGCAACGTGGCCACCCGGAAATTTCAGGCAAGGAAGCTGCGTCTTTATGAGAAGGTGGCAAAATATGTTGACGCCGTCATTACCGTCAGCGAAACAACAAAAAACGACGTGGTTAATATGCTGAATATTAACCCCGAGAAGGTTCATGTCATTCATCTTGGCGTTGAAGAACGCTATTTTCCCCAGGAGAAGAAGATGGTCGACGTTGTCCTGAAAAAGTACGGGCTTCAGGATGACTACCTGTTCTATGTGGGCGGTATCTCAGGGCTTAAGAACACGGAGCGGCTGGTTGAGGCGTTCGCGCGGTCCCGGGCCAACAAGGGACTGAACCTGGTGTTTACGGGGGCCTTGTCCTATCAGGCAGAGAAAACCCTGGAAGCCATTAGAAAGAATCACCTGGAGAACAGGGTCATTATGCTGGGCTATATCACGGATAATGATCTGCCGGCCGTTTACAGCGGCGCGAAAGGGCTCGTGTTCCCCACCCTTTATGAGGGATTCGGGCTGCCGATCCTGGAAGCTATGGCCTGCGGCGTACCGGTGTTGACGGGCAATGCCGGCGCTGCTCCGGAAATCAGCGGCAAGTGGGCGATCCATGTCGATCCCTATGACGTTGACGACATTGCCGACGGAATCGGTCGCCTGCTTGATTTTTCGCCTAGAAACCTGCAGGGCGCCATAAAACATGCCAGAAGTTTCAGCTGGAAGAAGTGCGCGAAGAAAAGCCTGACGGTTTATAAACAATTACTGGAAGAAGAGCTGGAGACGATCGACGATGCCGATAAGGCTGAGGCTGAGGAGCCGGATATTAAAGGGGCGATAAGAGATGCGTAAGCGGCTGGCGAGGTTTTTGAGCGTTCAGAGCAGCAGGCCGAGACCGGTCTTTTTCCGCATCCTGGCGCTGTCCGGCGGAATTCTTGTTTTTCTGATCCTGGTCCCGCTGCTCCTCGCGATTATCGGCCGCTTTGTCGCGGCGTTCATGCCAATGCTTATTTCCCGCTCCATCGAGGTGGCGGCCGGTATTATTTTTGTCTGTTTTGGCCTCTGTCTTCTGGCCTGGGCCGTTTTCGCCTTCTGGCGCTTCGGCGGCGGGACGCCGGCTCCGGTGGCCGCGCCCCAGAAACTGGTCGTGCGCGGTCCGTACCGGTATTGCCGCAATCCCA
>CAYSMV010000155.1:0-2307 GCA_964432245.1 uncultured Desulfobacterales bacterium | reverse complement strand
AAAAAAGATAAAGATAAAAGATAAAAAAAGATAAAGATGATAAAGATAAGGATAAGAACTTGCTTTTTCGGTCATCATCTATAGCAAGGTCGGTCTTGTGTGTCAACGTTTTTGTGGGCACTACATGTTGAAAAGCCTCTCGAGGATGATCCGGCAGGGCATTTCAAGAGGGGCGGCAAAAGCAGGAGAAACCTTCAGAACATTCGAGATCACAGAAAAACACGGGATTTTTGTATCTGTTTGATGACAGCCTGTTCCTCGATAAAACTGATGATCTTCATTTGGCCCTGGCATTTAGGACATAACAGAGGATCTGTCTCATAAATTTTCTGAATTAATCGCGCCCAGGATTTTCTGGAAGCCTTGTCCGACAGCCTGGCTTCGATAATTTGGGCGATGTCATCATCCTGAGCCGCCTTTATTCGTTGGCCACGGTTTTTGTTGCTATATACATTATACCGCATGTGTTTTTGTCCAAATCTGCGGGGCAAAGTACCATTTTTTTAAAAAAAACAATTTTCTTATTGGAAAGGCTCCGGTGATGGCGCGGAACCCCCGGCCAATTGTCCGGCCATCAGCCGGAAGATGTTGATGTCCGGATTGTAGCGCATCATGATGCCGCCCAGGGTCAGGAGCGTTCGGCCCAGCAGGACGAAATGCCGGGGCACCCGGATGGAAGGGTATTTCCGGAGCAGCTCCAGCGCCCGGGAAATTTTCTGCGACAGGTCCGCGTCGGCCAGGTTCTGATCCGGTGAAAGCATCAACAGATCCATGAAATCCGCCGCCATTTCGTGCAGGGTTTCCGATTGTTCCGTGTCGCCGGCAAAGCCCATGTCGCTGAACAATCGGGTCATCTCGTCCACGTTCCGGGAGAGGATGGCCGCGATCATGCGGGCGTACAGGGCATAGATCTCCGGCGAGAACCGCTCCACGCAGCCGAAATCGATCAGGCCCAGGCGGTCGTCGGCCAGGACGATGACATTGCCGGGATGAGGGTCGGCGTGGAAAAAACCATGGGACACGATCTGGGCGCAAAAGCTCTCGGCGATCAGGCCCAGGAAGCGGTCGCGCCGCTCCGGCGAGGCTTCCTCAAGAAAGGGCATGAGCCGCTGGCCGACCAGTCGCTCCATGGTCAGCAGGCGTCGGGTCGAGGCCTGGGGGTAGACCTCGGGCACGGCCAGGCGCGGATGGCCGGCCACCTGTTTCCGGAAGTCCCGGATATTCTCCAGTTCCCGGCCATAATCCAGCTCTTCGCGCACCGCCTCGGCCAGGGCGCGGCTGATGCCGGACAAGCCCAGTTGGGGAAAAAGATCGTTCATGATATCGGCGGCGATGGTAAAGGCCGTCAGGTCGATCTCCACCGTGTGCTCGATGTCCGGTGTCTGGACCTTGACGACGACGGCCGTGCCGTCGAGCAGTTCGGCCGCATGGACCTGGGCGATGGACGCGGCCGCCAGGGGCTCCGGATCGATGGCCGCGAAGACGTCGGCCGTCGGCCGGCCCAGTTCGGTTTCGATCCGTCGGGCGATGGCATCAAAGGGGAATGGCGGCACCCTGTCCTGGAGCCGGGCAAGATACTCGGCATAGACCGGCGGCAGAATGTTCATATAAGTGGAGGCGAACTGGCCGATCTTGATCAGGCCGCCGCGCATCTCCACGCAGAGGTCGTAAATCCGCCCGGCGTTTTTGCGGTGAAGGGCCTCAAGTGTTTGCTCGGCCGCCGTCGGGGATAAGAACCGGGCCTTGAGCGACTGAATGCGATAGTCGGCGACCATGCGGATCAGTTCGCCGAAGATGCGGGCAAACCGCGGGGTGGACCGGATGGCCGGGCTCAGAACGGCCGCCCGCTCCCGAGCCCTGGCATAGAGGGCTTCGGCCTCGCCGCTGAGGTCCAGGGAGTCGCGGACGATGTCATCGACGAGTTTGCCCGTGTTCTTGAGGATGTGCAGCACCAGGGTCAGGGAGCGATGGACGACCCCGGCCGCCCGGGGAATCATCAGCTCCGGGCGGGCCGGGAAGAGAGGCGGCAGTTCCAAACGGCTATTGAGGGTGGTCGGCGGTGTTTTGGTCTTCATGGGTGATCTCTTTCAGGCAGGTTAAACAGATGATCGGGGGCGGGCCGTTGCCGTCGATGACCGCGATGGCGGCGCGCTCTCCTTTTTTGAGAATGCGGTTGCATTGAGCGCAGACGGCGTTGAGATTGAGAACGGCTTCCTGCCATCCCAGCACGCGGTCCGGAGCGGCGCCGGCGGATCCCGGATGGGCCCGCCCTTCGGCCGCCTCCGGCGCGGGCCGGCCGGTTTTTGA
>CAYSMV010000154.1:0-4577 GCA_964432245.1 uncultured Desulfobacterales bacterium | reverse complement strand
GTCTGTGCTTGTTTCAACAGGCGAATATGGTTGTATATCATGGTCAGGGATTGAGGGGACAACTCTTTAATCTCTTTTATTGTTTGTTCTTGTAAAGTCATATAAACTCCCTTATGTTTAAAACTCAACACCCAACATTCACCCTCCATAATGACAATAAAGCAGGCCTGAACCCCACCACCTATCAGACAATCATAGATCAATATATCGGGCTTCGAACTCTCATTGGATTTCAACCGCATATTTTTAGTATATGCAGCACACATGGAAAGTCAATCTATAAATACCCATTGCGGTCACTCACAGACTATGCCAATGACCATACTTTACCCCCCAATAACGACAATAAAGCAGGCCTGACCCCGACGTCTTAACACTTAAACCCCCCCCCCCTTACCTCCCCGACCCGGTGATCATCACCCACACCGTCCTGAAAATGATCTTTGTGTCGCACCACAACGACCAGTTATCAATATATTTCAAGTCCAGTTGAACCCATTCCTTGAAACAAATTTCATTGCGGCGGCGACTGACCTGCCAGAGACAGGTCAAGCCCGGTTTCATGGACAACCGTCTTCGCTGACAGCTGTCATAAACATCCACTTCTTCACGAAGCGGCGGCCTCGGGCCCACCAGGCTCATCTCCCCCTTGAATACATTAATCAACTGGGGTAGTTCATCCAGAGACGTTTTTCTCAGAAAAGTGCCGATATAAGGGATAACCCGGGGATCATTTTTTATTTTAAAAACCGGCCCGTCGGATTCATTAAGTGCATCCAGATCATGTTTCATTGATTCGGCATTTTCAATCATGGTGCGAAATTTATAAAGAATAAATGCTCGGCCGTTCAGGCCAACCCTCTCCTGTTTAAAAAACACCGGTCCTTTGGAGGATATTTTGATGCAAATGGCGATGAGCAGAAATGGTATGGCGCAAATTACCAGACCGATGCCGCTGACTACAAAATCGATCAAATTTTTTGCATATATTAAAGGATGGTTATCCGGAGCTGTTGACAGGGAAAGAATGGGCTGGCCAAAAACATTTTCAAACCTTAGCTTGCCGATCCTGGGCTTAAAGCCTATTTCGCGAAGCCCCCATTCCGGAAGCAGATGGACCGGAATCCCCATACTTTCCGCTTTATAGATAAATTGATCAGCGTCGGGTATGGTTCTCAGGGATTTTGTAACAAACACTTCATCAATAACATGCGCTTTCATTACACTTTTTAAATTATTGATGGTCCCTATGACCGGGAGATCGCATGCCAGACAGTTATTATGGTGTTCCTTCTCAATATCATTGTCCGATACCTTTAATCGCCCGATTATCCGGTACCCGGTTTCAGGATGATCTTTGACTGCGCGAATAATATCATCCGCCCGGGAATGGCACCCGATAATCACAATATTTCTGAAATTATACCCTTTTCTTCGAATATGACCCAGGACTGTGTGAATAATCCATTTGCTGCAGATCAGAAAAACCATGTCCAGCAAAACAAAAAGCCCGACAAAAAGCCTGCTGACGGCCTGCTGTTTGAAAAAAAACAAAACCACGGTGAATATCAGCAGGCAGACGGATACGCTTTTGACAACAGCCAATGCAATCTCTGCAAACGCCTGCTTTCGATAAGGCCTGTAAATTCCGGAAAATTTAAAAACCACGAACCATATCATGATGCATAAAAGCAGCAGGACGTAATAATTCGGTTCCGTACTCAATCCACTGATTGATTTCGGCAATAAATATTTCTTCATTTGATAAGCGGAAAGGAATGCCGCAATCGTCAGAAAAATATCCAGTGCCCTGTGAGCGTTTTGAAAAATTTCGTTTTTTTCTTTTAGCATGGCTTAAACACTTTCAAACCTAACCTGGACAAGCCAGAACCAAAAAGGTTTTGTTAACTCACAATTTACAGTATCATGATCATCAAAACAAATAAAACCCAAGGAGGTCAATGATGCTATTTACTGAAAAATACTCAGACCAAATATCCGGTGTATTGCATTGTTTTGATCGCATAATTATTCATTGAATAGCGTTTTATCTATCGTTGCCGGGCGGTGAGGCAAGGATCTGCTAGGAATCGATCGCGTGGAGCAGGCAATTAAGTTGTTAATGGGTTGCAATGATAGATAAAATGTTGAACTGAACCAGCGTCCTCGGTCTATGGGGATTGCATGGCGGATGAGGGGGTAATTCCGACGATTGAAAGCTTTTTCTGAAATGGGAACCGATGCTGCCGACCTGAAAAATCGATCATTTCCGAACACCGATAATAAAAAATGGATTCAAATTCAATTTGAGATTGAGGACATCCGGGATTTGAACATACGGGTCCCCTATCGTCCATCTGGCGATTTTTGATCTTGCTCGTTAGCGATAGGCTGCTGCTACGTTGAATTCCAATAACGTGGGGTGAGTCTTTGAACGGTTCTCATTCTTCCTTTTTTGCATTCCGGGCAGCAGGTAATATCTTCCCCCGTCAACCGAAAAAGCATTTCAATGACCGTCTCGGTCTTTTTCTCCGGTAATTTTACTTTGGCGCCGATGAGCTTTCGGATGAGCGGGATCGCCTGTTTTTTGTGTTTGCTGGATAAGAACCCAAAATAGCGGATCTTCATAAATCCCTCCGGAAGAACATGAAGCAGGAAACGGCGAATGAATTCGTCGGCGGCCAGGGCCATTGTCTTTGGTGCGTTGTTATCCGACCGGTCTCTATAGGCAAAAACAACCTTGCCATTATCAATGGATAATATCCGATTGTTGGATATGGCGATCCGATGCGTATACCGGCCCAGATATTCGAGCACTTGTTGGGGGCCGGCAAAGGGGCGCTTGGCATAGGTGATCCATTTCTGCTTGGAAACCGCTTGAATCAGATGATTGAAAGTTTCCTCGGATGCATAGGGTGCCGTATTACCGGGGAAAATCAGCTGGCTTTTTTGATAAGCGGTTTTAAACAGGGCAAGATAGCGTTTTTTAAATTCCTTGGCCAAAGACGTCACCCGGAACAGAAATGAATCCGAGGCTGCTATCCATCGATCTTTTGTAAAGGCAAGAACGCCGCCCGGGATCAGGCAGTGCAGGTGAAAATGATCCAATAAGGTTTGGGACCAGGTATGCAGCACCAGAATGAATCCGGGTTGGCCGCAAAGCCGCCATTGGGGATCTTTCGCAAATGCCTGAAGGGTCTGGTTGACCGCCGCAAACAGGGTATCGAGCCCGACTTTCTTATTACACAGAATGATCGGATTCAAGCCATGCGGCAGGGTGAAAACAAGATGAAAATATCCGCAGGACAGGAGTTCTGCTTTTCTGTCGTTGAGCCATTTTTCCTTGACCAGGGTTTGACATTTGGGACAATGCCGGTCCCGGCAGGAGTTATACGAAATGCGTTCAAACCCGCAATGGCTACATTGATCCACATGCCCGCCGAGTTCCGCGGTACGGCAGATTTCAATATGCCGCATGACCTTAAGCTGGGCAGATGATAAGGCATGGTTTTTTCGGAAGTTGTCACCGTAAAGACGGAAGACATCCGCGACTTCATTTTTTTTCATCATTGCCCTCCGTTTCGCAATTCAGGTAATCCAGAGGGCTTTTAAGTTCTGTAATGCGCTGTTGGACGAGGTGAAGATAGATGGTGGTGGTTTTTATGGAGGAATGCCCCAGGAGGTGCTGGATGGTATATACATCCGTGCCGTGGGACAGCAGGTGGGTGGCGAAGGAATGCCTTAGGCAGTGAATGCCCCGACCGCGGGTAATCCCGGCTTTTTTTTTGCACGACGGAAGGCCTGGTGCCCCGAGGTGGAGCCCATATGCTTTTTACGATCATGCCCCGGAAACAGCCATTCGCCGGGTTTATATTCCCGCCAGTACTGCCTGAGTTCCGGCAGCAGGTTTCGGGAGAGGACGGTGTAACGGTCTTTTCTTCCTTTGCCCTGTTCGACCCGGATCATCATCCGGGAAGGGTCGCTTTCAATGTGTTCCGGCCTCAGGGAAATCGCCTCGCCGAGCCGCAGCCCGGCGCTGTAAACCATTTTCAGAAACACCCGGTGCTTCAGATTGGCTGCCGCATTAAACAGACGAACAACCTCTTCTTCGCTCAGGATGCTGGGGAGCTTCTTGATTCTCGGTCTTGGAGGGATTTTAAATCGGGTCTCATCCCACTTCAGAACATTCTTGTAAAAACAGGACATCCCACACAAGTAATTGTTGACAGATCCCCATTCGAGCTTTTTTTCTTCAATGAGATAAAGCAGGAATTTTTGAATTTGTTCCTGGGTCAGCGTGTCCGGGGGCTGGTTGTAAAATCTGGTTAAACTTTGCATTACGAGGATATAATTTTTTCTGGTGTTCTTGGAAAAACGGTGAAGGGTCATGTAATCGAGAAACTGTTTTCTTAACGTGCTGCTCATGATGGTACCTCCTTGGCTTGAAAGATGATAAGAAATAGACGTTTACCAGCTCAGGAGGTATTGTAATCGATATGTATCTTAATCGGAAATGTTTTTAATGAGGGGTTATTGATGAGGACGAACGGGGCTGGGGCTCTCCGCGAAGCGGTTCA
>CAYSMV010000153.1:0-2283 GCA_964432245.1 uncultured Desulfobacterales bacterium | reverse complement strand
TCCTGCGGTTTGTAGAACAGACGGAATTCACGCCTGAAAAACCGGTTAAAACCGTACTCCTTGACATGGACGCCTTCGCGCTGATCGATTTCAAAGACCATATTCAGTACCTGGATGCGCGCCATTTTGATCTGACCACCCTGAACCGCAATCTACTGAACATTATTGCCGGCCGTGACAAGAATCCCATTGACACCCAATTCTCTCTCACCTATTGCGCCGGCCTGTTTGACTATTTCCCGCGGAAAGTCTGCCAGAGAATCATCGACTATATGATGAAGCACACCCGGGCGGGCGGCGTCATCATCGTGACCAATGTCCATAAGAACTGTTTCTCAAGAGCGTTTATGGATTATGGCGGTGAATGGGAACTGCTTCTCCGTGATGAAGACGATATGATCGACATGTTGCCGGAAGGTCTCGCCTATGATGTTTTTTGTGATGAGAAAGGCGCTAATATCTATATGAAGATATATATGCCGTAAGGCCGCCGCTTTAACTGAAAGCCACCTCTGAAAATCGCCTCTTGACCCGATGTCGAAGACTTATCCCCGCCTATTATTCCAGCATTTCCGCGATTCCGTTGTAAACGACACCACCGATGATGCCGGACCCGACCCCCATGAAGAAGCCAAAGGCGCTGCCCACAAGCGCGCCGGACAGGGTTGGCGAAAGCAACCCCAGGCAAAGCTGATCCACCAGATCATAGGGAACCGTGCCGATTCCAAGAAGCCTCAAAAAAACGCACCAGAAAGCAGCTATTCCCCAGAAACCACCCAGCCCAACCGACATGCCAATGATACTGATCTTCATCTTTCCTCCTCCCGGACATTAAACGTTTCTCTGGATGGGGCATTCATTATACTCTGAAACCCCTGACCTGTTTTGTACACATGTACAATAATATTCCGGGCCGTGTCAAGGGTTTCCGTATTAAACGCCATGGTGACAACATTGTTGACACACCATACCGGCCTTGCTATGGATAATTATATCCTTAAATCAGGATGCTTGCATGAGTCATTGGGGGGGCTCAAGTCGGTATACCATTACAGCGCTGGTCGGTTCTTGCGGGCAGGCGGCGGCCCGCGGTAATTACGGCTATCGAGTCTCCGCGGCGTTCATTCCCCGGGGGGCCGGATGAAGGAAGCTATCGCCAAGAGAGCCGGTACGCTCGTAATATTGCTGTTCTTCCTGTCCGGCGCGGCCAGTTTGATGTACGAGGTCCTCTGGATGCGCATGCTGACGATTTACGTCGGCGGCAGCGCTTTCTCGGTGGCCGTCGTGCTGACGGTGTTCATGGCCGGCCTCGCCCTCGGCAGCGCCATCGCCGGCAGGTTTGTCGACCGCCTTGAAGGATCGAACCGGCTGCTCCTGACCTACGGATGGCTGAAACTGGCGATCGGGTTGTACGGCCTGATTTTCCCCGTCCTGATGTTCTGGTGCAGACCTTTGTATGCTTTCGTCTACCAGCATCTCCTTGATAGTTTTTTCGGATACAACGCGGCCAGTTCGCTCATATCGGCGCTGCTTCTCATTGTGCCTACGACGCTGATCGGAACCACGCTGCCGCTCATATGCCGCTTTGTTATTGATGAACTGCCGCGCGCCGGCACGCTCGTGGGACGCCTCTATGGCGCGGAAACACTGGGCGCCGCCATGGGGACACTCCTCTGCGGACTCTGGCTGATAGGGCAACTGGGCATTTACGCGGCCCTGGCGGTGGCCGTGACGATGCATGCCGCCATCGGCCTTTTCTGCATCCTGGTTCTCGCCCCGGCGCTGCGACCCAAGACGGAACCGGAAGACAGAACGCCGTTTCCGCCGGTCAAAGCGACCACGCTGCAAACGGACATTGTAAAAAACGGCGTCCGTAGTTTGCGGCTTCTGGTTCATATTGAACCGCTCTATGCCCTCCTCGCGGTCTCCGCTTTCTGCGGCATGTCATACCAGTTGATCTGGACCAAACTCCTGGCCCTGCTTGTGGGCCCCACCACATATTCCTTTACCATCGTGCTGTTTACCTTTATCACCGGCCTGGCTCTGGGCTGCTTTCTTTTCGGCTGGCTCGCGGACCGCAGTCGCAATCCTTTCGGTCTCCTGGTGACCACCCAGCTCGCGGCGGCGGCCTCCGTTCTGGTTGTCAGCCACTTTCTGGGCAACTCCCAGGTCTTCTTCGCAAAGGTTCTGTATCATCTGCGCGACAGCTTTATCCTGCTGGAAACCGCCAAAGCCGGCCTGCTGTTCGCGTCCATGGTGGTGCCGACCATATTCCTCGGGGCA
>CAYSMV010000152.1:0-3987 GCA_964432245.1 uncultured Desulfobacterales bacterium | reverse complement strand
ATATTGGACTTTTTACGAAGCCATCAATTCTTGAGGATGATGAATATCCGGGTTGGCCGCGACCAGCACAGGGACCAGTTATCATGATAACCGTTACGGGATGGTTGAGGGGGATATTTATCGGCGCAACCGGTTTCGCCCTTATTGTTTGCTATTGCTTTATTTTTTCCCAATTTTTTCCTATTACCCGAAGCGGTCTGGGGCATGATTTCGTGCTGGGGTTGCCGCAACTTTTATCCGGATATTTCTGGTTTCGAAACAACGGTCTTTCCTCTGTCTTCTGGTTTTCTCCGGCTGTTTGCGGCGGCGTGCCTGCTTTTGCTCACCCCATTCACTTTTTTTATTCGGTTCCCCAGTTTTTGAGTTTCATCGTGGACCCTTTCTCAGCCGTGATGATTAGTTTTTTTATATTTGCGGCCGCCGGTTTCTGGGGCCATTATCTTCTTGCCCGCCGTTTATTCTCCACGAATATATTTATCGCTTTTCTTTGTGCCACTATCTTTCTGTTTAACGGGTTTTATACGTACCGATATATTATCGGTCATTTTCTTTTTCATTCATTCATGCTGATTCCCTGGTGTGTGCTGCTGTTGATGGACCCCGGTTTGAATTCCGACAGTGGATGGTTCAGGAAAAATCTGGGCGCCTGCACGGCGGCAGGTTTAATGATCAGCTATATGGTTCATTCCACGATGCAGAACCTGATGCCGCCCGTGTTGTTGAGTATCGTGGCCGTCAGCCTGATTTGCGGCCTGGCGCTTGGCCCCCTGTTTTCCGCAAGGGTATGGGCGGCTCGGTTTTTTTTCGCTTGTCTTCTGGCGTTGGGTATATCCGCGGCCAAACTCAGCGCTTTGTTTCATTTTTTAAGCAACGTACCCAGGACGGGATACGTGCTGCCTCAGTTCCCCGGTTTGTGGAATCTTTTGATCGTTCTGTTCCAATCTCTTTTTTTCTCGCCGGCCTGGGAAAGGGCGCGGCAGTCAATGGTGAACATGCAATTTACGCTGGAGAGGCATGAGTTTGAGTTCGGGCTCACGTTTATCCCCCTGGTCATCCTGTGCGTCGGCGGTATCCTTTTTCTGCTGTCTTTGCGAAGCAATAGCCGGGAACGGATTGTCATAACCATAGACGCGAGGTCCCTCTTGCTCCTGGCTACGTTGGCATTGCTTTTATCGCTTCCGGTGGCCATAAATTATTATACGCCCGCCTGGAACAGGTTTTTGAAGACAATCCCCATTTTAGGCAGCAGCACGCAATGTACGCGGTGGTTTTGTATGTATATCCCGGTCATTACCGTCTTGACCGCCGTAGCTGCCGATAAAACGACGTTTTTCAGAAAATTCCATAAGACCCTGTCCATTATCGGTATTGGCTTTATCCTGGTGCTGAATCTGAACACCGATAAATCTTATTATCGCCAGGAGGCTTATGTGCCGTTGCCCATCATGGCGGCATACTACAAGGTCAAACGGGGAGAATGGGAGCCGGTCATAACCGATATCAGCGTCTGTACCGACAAATACGGCCGGACCGGCCTTCCGATCTTCCGGAATGACAGTCTGATAATCGGCCAGTCCCAGCTTTTGTGCTATGACTCCGCTTTTGGTTATGGACTCGAGAACCTGCCCTTTAAACATTTGACACCGGGTTCGGTGTTTAAGGAAAAAGACGGTTTTCTGAATATTAAGAATCCGGCCTGCTATGTTTTCCCGGAGGCCAATGATTGCCTGCCAGGTGACCATTTTACGGTTGAGCAGAAAGACAAGGCGATTGCTTTTACGCATTACCGGCCTTACGATTTTAAAATGACCGTTCTCCAGAGAATCGCCAATTGGCTGAGTCTAGTCAGCCTTTTCATGGCCGGTGTTTTTATGGTGTTTTTTGTGGCCGGCCCGGGGCTTGTTTTCTGGCGACAAAAAACTGGGTCCACAGAAGAAAATCAAACATAGTGCCGGAGATTTTCCCGTTCAGCGCGGCCGCGATTCTTTGCGTCGTCCGTGTTGGTATTTCCGCCAGACCGGGCAGGTAGAGCCCGGATTTGTGCGTTGCAATTACGGAAAAGCCGGTTTGGGACAGTTTTTCACGGAGCCTGCGGCCGGACATCAGGTTGATATGGCCGGTGGGCAGGACCGGTTCCCGGTAAATTTTCTTGACCAGCCCGGTTATCGGCCGGCGCAGGACGATTCCGGCCGTGAGCTCCAGAAGGCTGAATGGCTGCGGCGTGGAGAGCATCAGGATACCTTCCGGTTTCAGGACGCGGTATATCTCCCTCAGGCAGGCCATATGATTGCCGATATGTTCGAGAACCTCAGCGCACACGACAAGTTCGGCGATATTATCGCGGACCGGCAGCGCCCGGGCATCGCCGGCCAGGTATTGAATATTTCCTGAAGCTGTCTCTTGCTTCCTGACTTGACGCAGCGACTCCGGTTCAATATCCAGACTGATGACCGCATGAAACTGTCGAGAAAGCGCCGGAAGCAGGATGCCGCAACCGGTTCCGAGATCGATGGCCGGTCCCGTGGAGGTAGTCGGAAAATAACGGCGGATCGATGTTGTTAACCATTGCAGCCGGTTGTTGTGAAGCCATCTCCGGGTGGGGTTTCGGGAAACATAAAGAGCGCGCTGAAGGCGAAGGGCGTCGTTAACTGGGTTAGGGTCGCGTTGTTTTGTCTTTTTCATCGGGGTCTTTTGTTTCGCGGACCACAAACAGGGGCCTGTTTTTAATTTCTATGAACAGGTGGCCGATATATTCACTGATGACGCCGATCGATATGAGCTGAATTCCGCCCAGAAACAGGATCAGCATGACCAGGGAGGCATATCCCGGCACCCGGCCGCCGAAAATGATGGTGAAGGAAAAAACGTAAATTCCGTAGCAGAAACCGAGGCAGGTGGAGCCGATGCCGGCCAGGGTCCATATGCGCAAAGGCAGTCGGCTGTAGGAGGTTATGGCATCAATCGCGAAGGCGGTCAGTTGTATGTAATTCCATTTGGACTTTCCACCGCGCCGTTTTTCTCTGGTATATTCGACAAAACCCCTGCGAAAACCTATCCAATGGATTAAACCCTTGAAGTAACGGGTACGCTCGGTGAATTGCATGACAGCGCCAACAACACGCCGGTCCAGGAGGCAGAGGTCACCACTGTCCGGGGGCAGGTCGCATTCCGAAACAGCTTGAATGAATTTATAGAAGAGTTTGGCGGCAACTTGTCGCGCCCAGCTTTCTCCCTGGCGTTTTTTGCGGATGCCGATGACGATGTCATGGCCTTCTTGCCATTTTTCGACCATGCTTTGAATGATTTCCGGGGGGTCCTGCAGGTCGGCGTCAATGACTACCACGGCGTCGCCGACGGCTCTTTCCAGGCCTGCGAATACGGCCGTATCTTTGCCGAATCTTCTGGAAAGGGAGACAAGGGTGACGTCGGGCCGATCGCCGCATAAGTCCATCAATACCTTCCAGCTGTTGTCGGTGCTGCCGTCATCAATGAAAATCAATTCGTGGCTAATGTTGTCAAAAGAGAGCGATCGGTCTAAAGCCCGCAGGCAGTCAGGAAGAATGTCGGCCTCATTATAGACCGGTATGACAACGGAAAGGGTTATTTCGTCAGGATGCGTTTTCATGATTGCCGCTGTGTGATAATCGATGCATGGCGTTCTGATCTGGTAGATTGTTATCCGTCTCCAGCTTGATTATCATATATCCGGGAAGGAGGCAAGACCATAAATACCCTTTAATGCTAACGGCACAGCGTGTAGCAGCCGATGATATCATCGTTTGTTCTGGAATTCAGATAATCAGCGATGGTCCGGTCATAAACGGCGGTGTGTTCAAATGCTTTTCTGGCCAGGGCGAAACGTGTTTCAAGCGATATCTTACCTCCGGTTTTCGCCAGCTCATTAAGAATAACGGGATAATCGGAAGGATTGACAACCGGCGCCACCCGGATAAAATTTTTGGCCGCCGCCCTCAGCATGCAGGGCCC
>CAYSMV010000151.1:0-4277 GCA_964432245.1 uncultured Desulfobacterales bacterium | reverse complement strand
GAACAGGGCCAGATGGACGCGGTTATCCTGGCGGCCGCCGGGCTGGCGCGGCTGGGTCTGTCCGGGATCATCACCGAGCACCTGGACAAAGAAACCATGCTGCCGGCAGTGGCGCAGGGCGCGCTTTGTCTTGAAACGCGGGAAAATGATTCCTTGGTCGAGCAACTGGTAAGAAAAATCGATCATGCCGACACCCATACGGCCGTAAGCGCCGAGCGCGCTTTTTTAAAGAGGCTGGAAGGGGGGTGCCAGGTTCCCATCGCCGCTCTGGCGAGGATGCACGACGGTTTCATCTTTATGGATGGTCTGGTGGCCGATGTGGACGGAAGAAGCGTTTTTCGCGGTCATGTCGGCGGTCCGGCGGAAAAAGCCGTAGAACTGGGTATTGAACTGGCCGACAATCTGCTGGCCGAAGGCGCCGGCGCTGTTTTGGAAAAACTGATCGGAGGCAAATAAGCGCATGATGAAGGGTAGGGTCTATCTTATCGGAGCCGGGCCCGGAGACCCGGGCCTGATCACGCTCAAAGGCGTTGAATGCATCCGCGGCGCGGATGTGGTTGTTTACGACTACCTGGCCTCTGATCAGCTTCTGGCCTATTGCCGCCAGGACGCGGAAGTCATTTATGTCGGCAAAAAGGGCGGCGACCATACCCTTGCTCAGGAAAAAATCAATGCCCTGATTGCCGGTAAGGCCGGTCAGGGGAAAATCGTGGCCCGTCTCAAGGGAGGCGATCCTTTCATTTTCGGAAGGGGCGGAGAAGAAGCCGAATATCTGGTCCGGCAAGGTATCTCCTTTGAAATCGTGCCCGGCGTCACCTCCGCCATCGCCGCCCCGGCCTTTGCCGGGATACCGCTGACCCACCGGGATTTTACCTCCTCGGTCTGCCTGGTTACCGGACATGAAAAGCCCGGCAAGGAAACTTCCAGCATCAACTGGCAGGCCCTGGCTGCCCTCGGCGGCACCCTGGTTTTTCTGATGGGCGTGAAGAACCTGCCCGACATCACGGCCCGGCTCGGGGAGCACGGTCTGCCGGTCGATACGCCCGCCGCCCTGGTCCGGTGGGGAACCACGCCGGAGCAGCAGACCGTCACCGGCACCCTGGCCGACATCGCGGACAAGGCGCGACAGGCCGGGATGAAGGCTCCCTGTGTTATTATCGTGGGCGCGGTGGTCCGCCTCCGGGAAACCATCGCCTGGTTTGAAGGTCGCCCCCTGTTCGGCAGGAGGATCGTCGTCACCCGGGCCCGGGCCCAGGCCAGTGAGTTCGTGAAGCTTTTGACCGAACAGGGCGCTGCCTGCCTGGAATGCCCGACCATCCGGGTTGAAGCACCGGATGATTTTTCCCGCCTGGATGCCTGCCTGCAATCTTTGTCCTCTTATGACTGGCTGGTTTTCACCAGCGTCAATGGCGTCGATCTATTTTTTAAACGACTCTTTGAAAAAGGCCTGGACGCGCGGTCGCTGCATGGCGTCAAGACCGCCGTCATCGGTCCGGCCACCCGCGACCGCCTGCTGAGCTTCGGCGTCCGGTCCGACATCATGCCGGAGAGCTATCGCGCCGAGTCCGTTGTCGCGGCTTTCCGGGACCGGGAGATGAAGGGGAAAAGAGTGCTCCTGCCCAGGGCCGCCGAAGCCCGGCCCGTTCTTCCCCGGGAGCTTAAAGCCATGGGCGCGCTCGTTGACGAGATCCCCGTCTATTTTACCCGCCAGGACACCTCCTCGGCGGATATTCTTTTATCCGCATTAAAAGAGGGGCGAGTGGACGCGATCACCTTCACCAGTTCTTCCACCGTGAAAAACTTCAGGGCCTTGCTGCCGGACGATCAGGCGGAAGTAGATCGCCTTCTCCGTAATGTCGTGCTGGCGTCCATCGGTCCTGTTACCACTGAAACCGCCGGACAGGAGGGCTTTGAAGTGCAGGTGACCGCCGACGATTACACCATCGCGGGATTGACCGGGGCGATAATCGATTATTTTGCCGGTCGGTAAGGATTGGGGTTAAAAAATAACGGTTACGGAATACATCATTTGTACGAGGAAATTTTATGGATAAACTTGACGCGATATTTTCGCCCAAATCGGTAGCGGTTATCGGCGCTTCCGCAACCCCTGGGAAGGTGGGCCATGATCTGTTCGAAAATATTCTGGACGGCCATTTTCAGGGCACGCTTTATCCGGTCAACCCCAGGGCCGACGCCATTCTCTGCGTCAAAGCCTATCCCAGCGTGACGGCCATACCGGACGCGGTCGATCTGGCCATGATTATCCTGCCGCCGGAAGCCGCGCTTACCGCCGTGGACGAGTGCATCAGCAAGAAGGTCAAAGGCCTGGTGATCGTTTCAGCCGGATTTAAGGAGGTCGGGGGAAAAGGAAAAGAAATCGAGGAAAGAATCGCCGAACGCTGCCGCAAGGCTAAAATCCCGCTGGTGGGGCCGAACTGCCTGGGGGTCATTAATCCCGGCGACTGCGTTCGCCTGAACGCCAGTTTTTCGACGCGCATGCCGGAGGCCGGCAATATTTCCTTCATCTCCCAGAGCGGAGCCCTGTGTACCGCCGTGCTCGATTTCGCCCTGGACATGGGCGTGGGCTTTTCAAAGTTCATCTCGACCGGCAACAAGGCCGATGTGGATGAACTCGATGTTCTGCGCTACCTTCACAAGGACCGGAACACCGAGGTCATCATGATGTATATCGAGGAGCTGAAACGGGGTGGCCAGGAATTCATCGACACCGTGCGCAAGATCACCTCGGATAAAAACCCCACCCCGATCCTGGCCATCAAATCCGGCCGGACCGGGGCCGGCGCCGCCGCGGCCGCTTCCCATACCGGTTCCATTGCCGGGTCAGAAGGCATATACGACGCGATTTTTCAGGAATCCGGCATCATCCGGGTGGAGTCGGTGGCGGAACTGTTCGATTACGCCAGCGCCTTTGCCGCCAAGAAAATTCCGCGGGGGAAACGCATCGCCATCGTCACCAACGCCGGCGGCCCCGGCATCGTGGCGACCGATATGACCGAAGTGAGCGGCCTGGAACTGGCCCGCTTCAGCCCGGAGACAACCGAAACCCTGGCCAGTCACCTGCCGCCCACGGCCAACATCAAGAATCCGGTCGACGTCATCGGAGACGCGGATCCCGACCGCTACTATCACGCCCTGGACGCCGTTATCAAGGACGAAAACACGGACGGCGCCCTGGTGATTCTGACGCCGCAATCCATGACCAACGCTATCAAAACCGCCCGGGTGATCACAAAAATCGCCAAACGGACGCACAAACCCGTGGTCTGCGCCTTCATGGGCGTTATCGACGTGTCGGAAGGCGTAAAATACCTGCAGGACAATCATATTCCGGTTTATAGATTCCCGGAAAACGCCGCCAAGACTCTGGGGGCGCTTTACCGCTCTTCTCAATGGGTTCATCGCCAGCATCTGGCCCAGTTTGTCTTTTCCCATGACAAAAAACGCGCTCGAAGCATCATTGAATCCTGCCGGGAAAGGGGGCAGACTTATATCGGCGAGCTTGACGGCAACGAGATATTAAAGTGCTACGGATTCGACATCCTGCCGACAAAGCTCGCAAAGAGCGAAAAAGAGGCGGCAGCCATCGCCGGCGCCATTGGCTATCCGGTGGTGATGAAAATCGTCTCGCCGCAGATCATTCACAAGTCCGACGCCGGAGGCGTCCGGGTGGACCTGAAGACCGGCGCCGATGTCAGGGCCGCTTTTAAGGAAATCGTGAAAAATGCCAAAGCCTATAATTCGAAGGCGAAAATTCAGGGCGTGCTGGTTCAGAAATTGGCGCCTGCCGGAGAGGAAATTATCATGGGCGTCAAGCGATACCCGGAATTCGGCCACCTGATCATGTTCGGCCTGGGCGGGATTTTCGTGGAGCTGTTCAAGGACGTGGTTTTCCGCCTGGCTCCCATCGGCAGGAACAACGCGGTCAGAATGATCAGGAGCATTCGTTCCTTTCCCATGCTCGACGGCTTCAGGGGAAATCCCAGGCGCGACATCGAGACGCTGCAGAAAATGCTGGTCAGCCTGTCCGATATGGTCATGGACAACCCCTGCATCGTGGAGCTGGATGTCAACCCCCTGATCGTTCATGAGCAGGGCCGCGGCGCCACCGTAGCCGATTTGCGGATCATCGTCGATCCGCCGGAGAAACCCTGACCGGACAGGAAGTCATGGACACGCTTTATCCCGTCATCATGGCCGTGCCGGACGCCGTGACAGGCCTGCCCCGTGCCGAAAGGCAGCGGGCCCTGAGCCGG
>CAYSMV010000150.1:0-8750 GCA_964432245.1 uncultured Desulfobacterales bacterium | reverse complement strand
CCTTGGCTTTTCCGCTCTTCAGCGCTTCCGAGGCCACGGCTGCCCGCCAGAGATGAATCCAGGCCATGACCACGTCACCCACGACTTCCATGAACGGGGTGGCCGAAGCGAAGGCGTCCAGAACCCGTTCGGACATGGCGGTGGCGCCGATGGTCATGGCCACTTCACCCAGACGGCC
Organism: uncultured Desulfobacterales bacterium; assembly: GCA_964432245.1. GTDB lineage: Bacteria > Desulfobacterota > Desulfobacteria > Desulfobacterales > Desulfosudaceae > JBFMDX01. Next base: position 8,572 of record CAYSMV010000150.1, on the reverse strand, counting down.
CGCGGCCTTCTCCACGATGTCGGCCATGCCTTTCAGCTCGTCAAACTGTCTGGCCCTGGCCGACGTGGCGCCGACTTCTCCCAGAAAATCCTTGAAAGGCTTGCCGTTGTTCATGCCCAGCTTCCGGGCCAGCAGATCCATGGCCTGAATGCCGTTGGTGCCCTCGTAGATGCTGGTGATTTTGCTGTCCCGGATAAGCTGCTCCTGGGGATATTCACTGATGTAGCCATAACCGCCGTATACCTGGCATCCCACGACACAGACATCAAAGCCCTTGTCCGTGCAATAGGCTTTCAAAACCGGCGTCAGAAATTCGATCAGCCCCTTGCATTTTTCCTTTTCGGCTTCATCCTCGGTCACTTCCTCGCGGTCAAAGCAGTGGGCCACGAAATAAACAAGCCCGCGCATGCCTTCCACGTAGGATTTCATCCATAAAAGCTGACGACGGACATCCGGATGCTTGACAATATTCACGCTGGGCGCCGCCGGATTCATGAAGTTCAACAAATCCCGGCCCTGAATCCGTTCCTTGGCATAAGCCACGGCATTGGCATAGGAAGTCGCCGCCAGGGCAAACCCCTGTACGCCCACGCCGAACCGGGCTTCGTTCATCATCAGGAACATGGCCTTCATGCCCTTGTTTTCCTGACCCAGCAGGGTGCCGATGCATTTTCCCTTGCCGCCCAGAGTCAGGGAACAGGTAGCGTTACCGTGAATGCCCATTTTTTCCTCGATGCCGGTGCAGACCACATCGTTGAATTCGCCCAGACTGCCGTCTGGTTTGACCCGGTACTTGGGCACGATAAACAAAGAGATACCCTTGGTTCCGGCCGGCGCGCCTTCGATGCGGGCCAGAACCGGATGAATAATATTCTCGGACAGATCATGCTCCCCGGCGGAGATAAAAATTTTATTACCGGAGATAGAATAAGTGCCGTCATCATTCTTTACCGCCGTGGTAGTCAGGGCGCCGACATCGGACCCGGCTTCCGGCTCGGTCAGCAGCATGGTGCCGGTCCATTTGCCGGTATACATGTTCTTGACATACATCTTTTTCTGCTCTTCGGTGCCCAGGATCTCGATCATTTTGGCCGCGCCGTGAGTCAGACCGGGATACATCATGAAGGCCATGCAGGCGCCGGAAAAAAATTCAGCCGCCGCCAGATTGACCACGCTGGGCATGCCCTGGCCGCCAAACTCCGGGTCTTCGGACGCAGCGATCCATTCGCCTTCGCGATAAAGATCAAAGATACGTTTAAACGGCTCCGGCGCCGTGACCTTACCTCCTTCGAATTTACAGCCTTTATCGCTTTCCTCATTAGCGGGGAGGATCTCCTTCAAGGCCAGATTGCGGGCCTCGGTAACGACCATATCAATGGTTTTTCTGTTAAAATCAGAATACTTGTCATGCTTTGACAATTCTTCGGCCCGGATCATCTCATGCAGGACAAAATCAACGTCCCGACGATTGGAAAGTGTACCCTGTGCCATAACCTTATTCTCCTTTGTGTTCAGATTGTTATGTTTTTATAAGTAACCCGAAAATTGTTTATTATTATAATGAATGAATGCTCATTCATTATAATTCAAACATTTATTGTGTCAAGAATAAATTGCAATTGGTTTCTATACCATAGATAACCCTTTCCCGTAATCCCGGCGTCAAACCGCAGGGATTTGAAATAATTGATATATGAATACCAAACCCAAAAATAAATAAACAAACGATTACCCATAGCATCCATAATTTAATTATGGTAAACTACGTTTTCATCAATCAACATGAGCGACAAAACCTTCAAACAGGCCCGGTAACATTAAAAAGCAATAAAAATAAAAATCTGTATGAAATTAACGGCTTTCATCAGAGCGCTGGAAAAACATTATTACAGCAGCCAGGCGCCGGTAGTCAGCCTGATCGCCGACCGGGGCGCCTCGCCGTTTGAAATCCTGGTCTCCACCCTGCTTTCATTAAGAACCAAGGATGCGGTCACGACTGTCGCCACCGCCCGGCTGCTGGAAAAAGCCAATACTCCGGAAAAGATGCTGGCCCTGTCTGAAAAACAGATTCAAAAATTGATCTACCCGGTGGGGTTTTATCCCACCAAGGCCAAACGGTTGAAGCAGATAAGCAGTATGATAATAAACCAATTCAACGGTATCGTCCCGGATTCTCTGGAAGAACTGCTTAGTTTGCCCGGCGTTGGACGCAAGACCGCCAACCTTGTCTTAATCGAAGGATTCGGCCATGACGCTATTTGCGTGGACACCCATGTTCACCGCATCAGCAACCGCATCGGCCTGGTCGACACCAGAACACCCGAACAGACGGAAGACGCTCTGCGCCAAACGCTTCCCGCCAGATACTGGAAGCGTTACAACGCTCTTCTGGTCTGTTTCGGGCAGACGATATGCGTACCCGTATCCCCTTTCTGCAGCAACTGCCCGGTGAAACGGGGATGCCTGAAAAAAGGCGTCACCAGGTCGAGATAAACATCAAGGCTACAAGGATATTTTCGTTAACTCACAACGACAAGAACAGGAGAAAGGCATGGAATTTGAAACCGTTGTCATGAGCCGCCGCAGCATCAGAAAATTCAAGCCCGACCCGGTGAGCCGCGACACCATCACCAGCGTGCTTTCTCTGGCAGGCCGGGCGCCGTCAGCCATGAACACCCAACCCTGGGAATTTTTCGTCATCAGCGGCCAGCCCCTTGAAAAAATCAGGCAGGACAATATCGCCGCCCTGCGGGCCGGTATCCCGCCCAAGCCCGAACACGCCCTGTCCGGCTGGCCGCAGGATTCCGTCTTCCGCCGCCGTCAGGTGGATTTAGGCAAACAGTTGTTTACCCTCATGAAAATTCCCAGAGACGACATGCCGCAAAGGATTTCCTGGATGGAGCGCGGCTACCGGTATTTTGACGCGCCGGTCGCCGTTATCATCACTTACGACGCCGCCTTCACGCCACCCGGCCCCCTGCTGGATATCGGAGCCGTCATGCAGACGCTATGTCTGGCCGCGACCGACGCCGGCCTGGCCACCTGCATCGAGGACCAGGGCGTGCATTATCCGGACGTCATCCGCAGACACGCCCCTATTCCCGAATCCAAAATCATGGCCGTCGCCATTGCCGTCGGGTATCCTGATCCGGATTTCCCGGCCAATCGGGTGAAAAGCGAACGGGAAACAGTGGACCGGATGGCTACGTGGACAGGTTTCGAATCATGATCCGGACAACCGAAAACGGCCTGACGATCTTCCGGTTCGCTAACATGGCCGGCTGCCCGAACCTGTCTCACGCCGTGTTTACCCGCCTTGGCGGAAAAAGTTTACCGCCGTTTGACAGCCTCAATCTGAGCGCCGACGAAGGCGACAGCGCCGAAGCGGTCAGTCATAACCGCACGGCCGCGGCCGCCTGTTGCGGCGACCGCCCCGTGATATTCTTAAAACAGGTCCACGGAGACGACATCCTGGTATTCAAAAAAAGCCAAGGGTTCCCCGATCATTCACGGCCTTTTCAGGGCGACGCCATGATCACCGATATTACCGGCCTGATGCTGGCCATCAAACTGGCCGACTGCCAGGGCGTTCTCATGCATGATCCCGTCCGACTGGTCACGGCCGCGGTACATTCCGGCTGGCGCGGCAGCGTGATCGACATCATCGGCAAAACCGTCGCCCGCATGAAGGCGGAATTCGGCTGCGACCCCGCCGATATCCTGGCCGGAGTCAGCCCTTCCCTCGGCCCCTGCTGCGCCGAATTCACCGATTACCGGCATGAACTGCCCGAAAATTTCCGGAAGTATAAAGACGATCGCGACCGTTTTGATTTCTGGCAAATCAGCCGCGACCAGATGACTTCCGCCGGCCTGGCTGAAAAAAACATCGAGGTCGCCGGCATCTGTACCAGCTGCCGCACCGATCTTTTCTTTTCCTACCGCAAAGAAGGCCGAACCGGCCGTTTCGCGGCCGTGGCGGGAATGATTTGAGCCGGCTATCTTTTCAGCTTGCGATCAATAGCTCCGGCAATCAGGGTGGCCAGGGCCATGATGGTGATCTGGGGGTTGACGCCCAGCGAAGTGGGCACGACGCCGCCGTCCGAAACAAACAGGTTTCTGACATCATACGTTTCGCCGGCCGGGCTGACCGCGCCCAGGCCGGGGTGCGCCGCCATGCGGCACGATCCCAGGGGATGAAAGGCCAGCATCTCCACCTGAACCGGTTTTATTTTCAGGCCCAGTAATTTCTCAATGTCGGCCGGAGAATGCATGACCGGCATGCGGGCGATGCCGGTAAAAACCTTCAGAGCGCCGGCCGCGAAAAAAATCTCGGCTGTCCGGGCCACGCCGGTGACCAGCCGGGCGATATCAGCCGCTGAAATAAAATAAGTTGAAACCGGCCGGTTTGCCCGGCCGCTTCCCGGCACGTTAAACACCCGGCCGGTGGTTTCGTCGTGGGCCATGACCCCGAAAACCGCCAGCCGCTTGCAGTCAACGGCCATCTGTTTGTGCTCCCGGCCGATGCCCGGCAGGGCCGGCAGAAGCAGCGAGGGGTGTACGAAAGCCCCTTCCAGCATAATGCCCCGGCCCTGGAAATCATCCACGTAAGCGCCCTGGGACACTCCCTTCCAGCCCTCCACGACCTCGTCCATCAGCGCCACCACCCGGGTGGCGGGATGAATCTGAAGGTTCCGGCCGATATGTCTGTTCTTCAGGCCGTTGCGACGGAGAAAGGCCGGTGTCAGCATGGCCCCGCAGGCCGCCACCACGACGCGGGCCGCGACATTGACGGTGTAGGAACGGCCACCGGTCCGCGGATGGATCACGGAAGCGGTCACGCCGTGAACGATATGGTTGCGAATGATGAGCCTTTCCGCCAGGCAATTGGCGTAAATCCTGGCCCCATGCCTTTCCGCCAGCGGAATATACGTAACGTCCACGCTCTGTTTGGCGCCTTCCTGGCAGCCGAACTGGCACGGCCCGCACCCCCGGCAGTCTTTGACATTGTGCAGCAGCGGCCGGCAGGTCAGCCCCAGTCGGTCGCAGCCGCGCTTGACGATTTGCGCGTTTTTTCCCAGAACATCCCAGGAAAGCCGGGTCACGTTGAGGATGGACTCCACGCGTTCAAAAACAGGATTCAGCTTTTCCGGGGTGAGCGCCTCCAGCCCCAGGTCACGGCGCCAGCTGGCCAGGATCGGATCCGGGGTGCGGAAACAGGTAGCTGAATTGACGGTGCTGGAACCGCCGATGCATCTACCCATGGTCACGGAAACAGCCGTATTGCCGATGGTGCCGGTGACTCCTCCGTCCCGGTACATGCGCATCAATCCCGGCAACGGCATGCCGTTCCAGTCCGCCCGGGTAACATGATCGCCCTCCTCCAGCAAGACCACGGAATGCCCTTTTTCCGCCAGCTCCTTGGCAACCACCGCGCCGCCGGGGCCGCTGCCCACGACACAGACATCGCAGGTTTCATGAATATCCGCATGATAGTCGTCAAACCTGGCAATCACAGGCTCTGCCCTTCCCGCGGATGAAGATGACAGCCATGCACATACCCGATCGATTCGGCCGGAATCTTCTGCTCGTAAAAAGCCGTCATGATAAAAAATTTCAGCAGTAACACGATATGCCTATGATACAGCAGCCGAGAGCGCTCCATTCCTTTCAAGAACCGCCCGGCCCGCTTTGGTGAAAGCCGGGTGAAGCGGCGGCCGTTGAATAACAGAGAAACAGACTCGACATACCAGAGCATGGCCGGCATCAGGCGCCGGACAGGCGGCGCCACGGTGGCCAGATACTCGTTGACGCGGAAAACCAGATCATAATCGGCCGCGCCGCTTTCAAAAACGCCTCCCCGGGGAATAATCGTGTCAGCCGCCTTATTGAAAACAGCCTCGCCCCCGTTATAAATGATGGGCTTGCGCTCCCCGGACGGCCGGGTAGCCCCATGCGGTGAGTCGCTGGATATTCTGCTCTTTTTGAACCATCCTTTTTTTGCCCGGTCCCGGTCCTCTCTTTCAACCGAAAAATAAAAAGAATTAAAGGCCACGCCAAACAGCCGCAGAATACCGCGGCCCAGATAGCAGCCGTCGCCGACCTTCTTTAATTCATCGTTTAGGGGCCGCAGCCAGAAAGGATTGCCCGGCCGGTTATAGTTGATGCGAAGCACGCGCTGGCCGTCGCCCATGATAGAATCCGCCGATTCGATCATAAAACAGCCGATGCGAATGCTTCCGAGAAACTCATTAAAACCCCCGCTGCCAGGTTCCGGAGCGGCGACATCAACGGGAAAAAATTTACGGTGGCCGAAAAACCGCAAAGGCGGCAGAAAACCCGTCAGCAGCCTGACCGCGTAATAACCGCTCAGTTCTTCCGGTTCCGGCGACGGGTTGTCGGCAAACTGCTTCTTCAGCCTGAAAAATGAAGCAAACGGCATCCTTCCCCCCTCTTGCTCTTATTATTGCCTGGCCACGCCTCGTCGCTCGTATTCTCTATTCTTTATATACCAAAGCCCACGATTGTCTATAATAATATTTCAGCGGTTTCGGGGAAGCTCTTTTTATTCGCACCTTGACCCTTTGAGGGCCGTTTGAAGCCGTCTGCTGAATTTCTCGAACTCGGGCTATCGCCCTCAAACAGCGAGAAATTCTTAACGCAGCCGGCTTCACCCGGCTTTTTCCCCAAAGGCTCAAAATGGTGCTCACAAAAAGAACTTAGCCCGAGTTCGTTTCAACAGGCTAAATAGAACCTGGTTTTTAAATAAACAGTTGTACTTAATAAAGACAATTGCTTATGTGATAAAAAACCGTTTTTCCATTTATTTTGAATAATACTGGCCTAAACCCGACGAAATTCAGAACACGGAAAATCACTTGAGTCTGAAACAAGATCGGCTTACATTAAAACAAACGCGAACAACAAATCTGAAAACCGCAACCACAAAAAAGGCAGGGCAATCAAATGACGGAGAAAATCATTATCACGGCCGCGCTGGCCGGCGCCGCCACCTTCAAGAACAACAACCCCTCTGTCCCCTATACGCCGGAAGAATTCGCCGAAGAAGCTGCCGCGGCGTATCGCGCCGGAGCCGCCATGGTACATGTCCACGCCCGGGACGACAACGGCTGGGCCACCCATGACATCGACCGCATCCGGCAAACCTACGACGCCATCAAACAGAAAAGCCCGGAGCTGATCGTCAATCTGAGCTCCGCCGTCGGCCTGGGCGCTACCGCCGAGCAGCGCCTCGCTCAGATCGTGGCCGTCAGACCTGAGATGGCCTCGCTCAACACTAACACCATGAACTTCAGCGTCATCGACCGCGCTACCGGAAAAATTATCCTGGACTACATTTTTGAAAACACCTTTACCATGCTCCAGGACTTTGGCCGGGCCATGGAAGAAAACCGGGTCAAACCGGAAATCGAAATCTACGATATCGGCGGCTTCGATAACTTCTCCCTGATCGCCCGGCAGGGTTTCTTCAGCGAGCCCCTGAATTTCAATTTTGTCTGGGGCGTGGCCGGGGGGCAGAAATTCCGGCCCGACGCCTTCGTGACCCTGGCGCACGCGGTGCGCGATCTGGGCAGGAAGGCCAACTTCACCACCTGCGGCGTGGGACTGGACGAATTTCCCGCCATCATGCAGTCCGCGCTCATGGGCGGACACATGCGCGTCGGCCTTGAAGACAATACCCGGCTGGCCGACGGCCGGCTGGCCAAGGGCAATTATGAACTGGTGGAACAGGCGGTAAAAATCGCGCAGGTCCTGGGAAAAGAGCCGGCCACGCCTGACGAAGCCAGGGCTATCATGGGGCTGAGAGGAGATCGCTGAAAAAAGGCGATTTTTAGAAGCGCCCTTGTATATTTTTTGACAAATGTGTTGTTTTAGGTTAGGTTTTTTTTGTTTATCCGTATACAGCGGCAGCCTCGGAAAATTATTCAGCGATGATCGACCGGGGCATAAAAAAAGCTTAAAAAGAAACGTGTTGTGACAATATCGACCCCCAATATTCTGGTTGTTGATGACAGCGCCGCCATCCGGCATCGACTCATTAAATTGCTTGAACCTCTCAACGCCGGCTTTGACCAGGCGGAGAACGGCCGGCAGGCCTGGGATATTATCAGCGATAAACGGTTTGACATTATCCTGACGGATATCGATATGCCGGAAATGAACGGCATTGAGCTGTGCCGTCGCCTGAAAAAGAAAGAAGACACCCGCGATATTCCGGTAGTCGTTGTCAGCTCACTGGATTCCGAAGAAGACATCGAAAAAGGGTTTGAAGTCGGGGCTACCTATTACATTGCCAAAAGCGACGTCTACACGGATCTGTTCAATGTCGTCGAGGGAATCCTTTCCCGGAGCAACCGCAACAGCAATCAGCTTATCCTGGTCGTCGACGATTCCGCTACTATTAGAAAAATCGTTGAGCGGGGCCTACAGTCAGCGGGTTTTAAAACCATGGCCGCCGAAAACGGCAAACAGGCCATGGAAGTCCTCAGGGAGCATATCCCGGATCTGATTTTAAGCGACATCGATATGCCGGAAATGAACGGCATTGAGCTGT
>CAYSMV010000149.1:0-17648 GCA_964432245.1 uncultured Desulfobacterales bacterium | reverse complement strand
GAGGTTTACGGCAGCCTGGGAAAAACAGGGTATTTCACGGAAACCACCCCCTACCGGCCCAACAGCCCCTATTCCGCGTCCAAGGCCGCTTCCGATCACCTGGTCCGGGCCTATCACGCCACCTACGGCCTGCCGGTGACAATATCAAATTGTTCCAACAATTACGGACCCTACCAGTTTCCCGAAAAAATCATCCCGCTGATGATCGTAAACGCCCTGGACGGAAAACCCCTGCCGGTTTACGGAGACGGACGCAACATCCGGGACTGGCTCTACGTGGAAGATCACTGCCGCGCCGTCTGGGAAATTATCCGTAGCGGTAAGGAGGGAGAAACCTATAACGTCGGCGGAAACTGCGAGCTGGAAAACATCGCCCTGGTGGAAATGATCTGCGACACCATCGACGCTAAAATCGGTCGAACGGTCGGAAAATCCCGGAGGGATCTGATAACCTTTGTCAAAGACCGTCCCGGCCACGACCGGCGCTACGCCATCGACGCTTCTAAAATCAGAACGGAACTGGGCTGGACGCCGACAACTTCAATCGCAAAAGGCATTGACGCCACTATTGACTGGTATATAAACAACAAGGCCTGGGTCAACCGCATAAAAAGCGGCGAGTACCGGTCCTGGATAAAACAACATTATTCACAAAATATATGAGGGCATTTGTCTCATGAAAGGAATTATTCTCGCCGGCGGTTCCGGCACCCGTCTCTATCCCCTGACCCGGGTAACCAGCAAACAGCTGCTGCCGGTCTACGACAAGCCCATGATCTATTACCCCCTGTCCGTGCTCATGCTCGGCGGCATCCGGGATATCCTGATCATCTCCACTCCCCAGGACCTGCCCAATTTCAAGGCCCTGCTCGGAGACGGCTCCTGGCTTGGCCTTTCCCTGACCTATGCCGAGCAGCCCCGGCCAGAAGGCCTGGCCCAGGCCTTTATCATCGGCGCCGCTTTTATCGGCCGGGATCCGGTCTGCCTGATCCTGGGGGACAACCTCTTTCACGGACACAACCTGTCGGGCATTATCAAAAAGGCGCTGGAAGTCCTGTCCGGCGGCATTATTTTCGGCTATCGCGTCAATGACCCGGAACGTTACGGCGTCGTGGAATTCGACGAAAAAGGCAAAGTCGTCGGCATTGAGGAAAAACCAGAGCAGCCCAAATCCAAATACGCGGTTTCCGGCCTCTACGTATATGACAACGCGGTCATCGACATCGCCCGGGGGCTGAAGCCTTCGGCTCGCGGCGAGCTGGAAATCACGGATGTCAACAAAGCATATCTGCGGCGAAACGCCCTGAAAGTGGAAATCCTCGGCCGCGGCTTCGCCTGGATGGACATGGGCACCCATGAATCCATGCAGCAGGCGGCCAGTTACGTGCGGGCCGTGCAGGATCGCCAGGGGTTCAAGATCGCCTGCATCGAGGAGATCGCCTATCGCCTGGGATATATCGACAGCAATCAATTGAAGCGGATCGCCTCGGAAATGAACAAAAACGATTATGGCCGGTATCTCTACGAAATTTCCGAGCTGACCCCGGCGGAGCTGGTCAAATGGCTGTGACCGTGACAGAGCCGTCCCTTCCAGGAATCCCGCTGATTCAAATGGCCGATATCCTCGCCGATACTTTAAAAAAATTGACTCCCGGCGGCGACTGATATACATAACAAACCGGAGAAAAAGCATCCTGTCCCCGGCCCCATAATCTGCCATGACCGGACGAATGGTGATTACATGAAGACCAGTTCAACCCCTCCCGTCGCCAACCTGTTCATGCCGTCGATATTCGACTGCCTGGTTTTTGTCTGCTTTGCCGGATATGTGATTTTTATGCCCCAAATCGTGGGATATGACGTCTGGTTGCACATTAGAATCGGGGATCTGATCCTGTCCGGCATCTTCCCTGATCAGGACATACTCTCGTTTACCGCCGCCGGCCACCCCTGGATAACTCATGAATGGGGCAGTGGCGTAATCTTTTCGGTTTTATTTAACCGGTTCGGCCCCGCGGGGCTGATAACCCTAAGAGCGATAATCGCGGCCCTGACAATCGGTTTTATGTATAAAATGTTGATAAAAAAAGACATTCACCCTTGCCTGGCGCTGGGTTTGACCCTCATAGCCGGGCTTCTCTTCCATAAGGGCTGGGGGCTGCGGCCGCATATCTTTTCCCTGCTTTTTCTGATCATCACCATATATATATATAATGAACACAGCCGGCATGAGCGCCACCGGCTTCTGGCCTGGCTGCCTCTGATTTTCATGTTCTGGATCAACCTTCATGGCGGCTTTGTGGTCGGTTTTTTGTTTCTGGGCCTGTGCCTTATCGCCGAGACTTTACAACCCGTCATGAACCGCGCAGATAAAAGCGCCGCCGCTCATCCTGCCTTGCTGGCGTTATGGATCGCGCTGGCGTTTATAGCCTGTTTTGCCAACCCTCATACCTACCGGGGCGTTCTCTACCCTCTCTTGTACAGCAGCGACAGCGCCCTGCCGTTAAACTCCATCGCGGAATGGTATCCCGCCTCCTGGGAGAACGGCAGAGGATTTATCTATTATAATTTTTTTGTGATCGGAATCTTCGCGCTGTCGGCGACGCGAATCGGACCGGGGCAGCTCCTGATGGTCTTGGTATTCGGACTGTACGCTTTCCGATACCATCGGATCACGCCGTTTTATGCGGCGGTAACCATCCCGCTGGTGGCGACGCCCTGCCAGCATGTTGCCCTTCAGGCGTGGTCGACCTTCCGTAATGCCGCGCCAAAACTTCATCAAAAGGGGGCGCCATTGTTCGACTATATAAAACGCCGATCACACCAGCTTACGGGCATGGGCGACGAATCCCGTCCGTGCCTGATCCTCATCGTGCTGCTGGCCGTCTCCATCATGCTGCTTCTTTCAGGCCGACTGAATGAAATCGCACTGATAGGTATTAATAAGTATAAATACCCGATGAAAAACACAGCCCTTTTAAAAACCCTCGCCCCGGCGGGGAACCTGTTCAACCAGTATCGCTGGGGCGGTTTTATCGCCTGGGCCATACCGGGTAAAAAAGTTTTTATCGACGGCAGAATTGACGTCTACGGGAATCAAATCACCGAGGAATACGATACGGTCCTGGAATTAAAAGAAGGCTGGCGGAATATCATCCAGAAATACGATATCACCCATATCCTGATGCAACCGGACACAACCCTGGCCAGGCATATTACCGCCCTTGATAAAAGCTGGTTCCTGGCCGACGACGACGGGGTTTCCAGACTTTTTCTGAAAAAACCGTCGGAATAAGATTTCCGACCGGCCGGCGTCAACATTCTTTTCCAAAACGTCGTAACAGGCCGTCAGGGTTTCCGATAGACGCTCGGCTCAACGAATTGAAAACGATGGTTTAGAAAGCTCAGGCTCTCGGCGCCGCCGATGATCAGCAAGCCATTGGCTCTCAAGGCGTAATAAATTTTTTCCAGAACTTTTTCCTTGGTAGCCTGGTCAAAATAAATCATGACGTTACGGCAGAAAACCATATCAAATTTTCTCTCCGGCACGGCGTCCGTAACAAGATTAAATCGATCGAATACCACATGCTTTTTCACCTCATCCCTGATGCGCACGCTCCTCTGCTCGGGATCTCCCGTTACCCGGAAATACTTTGCCAGCAGGCTCTCATCCATATTTTTCGTTTTTTCAATCGAATAAACGCCCTTTTCCGCCTGCGCCAGCATATTTTGAGACAGATCCGTGGCCAGCACAAATGGAGCAAAACCTTTTTCCAGGCATTCGATCACGACTGAATAGGGTTCCTCCCCGCTGGAACAGGCCGCGCACCAGATACTGCCGGTTTTCCCCTTCACGACATATTTGAACGACTTGATTTCTCTGAAAAAAAAAGTATGGGTAGTGGAAATGGCGTCAATAAATGAGGCCAGTTCAGTGGGGTCGGACCGCAACAGCCTGAAATACTCATTCACCGAAGTCAGGCCGATATGCGTAAACCGCTGATACAGACGGGATTCAATCAATCGTTGCTTGCCCTTGAGATTAATTCCGGATTCTTTGTAGGCCAGGTCAATCAATACAGCCAGCTGCGATTCCGTCAATTTCATGGAAGTGTCGGGGATATCAACCATTTTTCTTTATCTTCATCGTCCGAATCCCGGTCGGCTTTATAAAAACTTTTTTAAGAACGCCTCTACCCTTGAACTTTATCAAGGCGGGAGCCCCTTGCGATCGCCGTAAATATAAAAAATATTTTTATAAAAGTCCCGAAAAAAATCCTATTGACAAGTATCTCGGTTCTGATAATATATTGGACGGATGACCGAACAATATAAAAAACTGAAAAACGTTTCCGAAAGAACATCATGGGCAGAAAAAGCATGGCGGACACCCGCCGGCAGGAAATCATCGCGGCCTTTTACCATTGCGTCAACGCCGAAGGCATGACCAGCGCCTCGATTCGAAAAATCGCCCGTCAGGCCGGGCTTCAGCCCAGCATGATTCATCACTACTTCAAAGACCGGGATGAAATGATCGAAAATATGGTCGACGCTTTTTCCGACACCATTTTCGATAATTTTATCCGGGAAATGCGCCGTTATAAAAATGCGGAAAATCGCTTTTTCAAGGCCCTGGAATTCATGTACAGCCCCGGCATGATCAACAATGAACATTCCGGCTTCTTTCTGGAATGCTGCGTGGAAGCCAGGCGTAATCCCAGGGTGCGGGCTACCCTGGTTAGAATGTTCCGACGTTTCCGGCAGACCATCATCGCTTACATCGAAGAAATTGATGTTCTGAACAACCTGACAAAGCAACAGAAAGAAAACTACGCCTCCATGCTGATCGCCGTTCATGAGGGGCTGGAACTGCAATGGTATATCGACCCCAGAGCCGTTTCCCTGAAAAAAGCCATCGCCCTGACCCGATACATTATTGATTTAATGATAGCCGATGCCGGTCGGACGGTCGCTCCGCGGGAAACCCGCTCCGGGATAAACCTGAACTGACAAACACAAAGAGAAACAGAATGATCACGGGCATATTAAAAGAAATTAAACAGGAAGAACACCGGGTAGCCATAACGCCGGCCGGCGTCGAAATCATGCGGCAGCACGGCCACACCGTCCTGGTGGAACAAAACGCCGGCCGGGACAGCGGCTACGAAGATCGCTGCTATCAGGACGCCGGCGCCGAAATCATAACAACGCCCATCGAAATATTCAAGCGCGCCGACATGATCATGCATGTCAAGGAACCCCAGGATAACGAGTATGCCCTGTTGCGGCCGGGACAGATCCTGTTTACTTATCTGCACCTGGCGGCCGACCGTAAATTGACCGAAGCCCTGATGCGCAGCGGTGCCGCCTGCATCGCCTACGAGACTATCCGGAAAGCGGACGGTTCCCTGCCCCTGCTGACGCCGATGAGCGAAGTCGCCGGCCGCATGGCCATCCAGGAAGCCGCCAGGTTTCTGGAAATGGCCAACGGCGGACAGGGAATTCTGCTGGGCGGCGTTCCCGGCGTCGCCCCGGGTAATGTGCTTATCATCGGCGGCGGCGTGGTCGGCGTCAACGCCGCTAAGATGGCCTGCGGCCTGGGGGCCAGCGTAATGCTTCTGGATAACGACCTGGAAAGGCTGCGCTACCTGTCGGACGTCATGCCGAAAAACTGCTTTTTGCAGATGTCGACCCCGGCCGCCATCCGGGAACTGGTCCGGACGGCCGACGTGATCATCGGCGCGGTGCTGTTGCCGGGCGCCAGAGCCCCCAGGCTGGTCACCCGTGAAATGCTCAAAACCATGAAAAAAGGAACGGTCATGGTGGATGTAGCCATTGATCAGGGCGGCTGCTTTGAAACTTCCCGGCCGACGACCCATAAGAACCCGGTATTTGTGGAGGAAGGCGTACTGCATTACTGCGTGGCCAACATACCCGGCGCGGTGGCCAGAACATCAACCCGGGCGCTGACCAACGCCACCCTGCCTTACGCGCTGGAAATCGCCGACAAGGGGTGGCGACAGGCCATGAAAGAAAACCCGGAAATCCGGAACGGCGCCAATGTGATCGAAGGCCGCATCACCTGCGGCGGCGTAGCAGAAGCCTTTGCCGCGGAGTGCTTTTCCATTGAAGCGTTCCTGTAAAAAAACTGCAAGGAGGAGACATTGAACTACGAATCGACCCTGGCCTGCCTGAACCTTCAGGCAGTGCTGCCCAACCTGGAAGAGCTGGTCCGGCATGACCCGACCGCGGCTGACATCGCGGGCAAACGGGATATCTGCATTCAGTTTCTGGTCAACAACGGACCGGCGGCTTACGTGGAATTCAACCACGGCGTCTGCACGGTGCAGAAAGGCAAACGGAGCGACGCCGACGTCAAGCTGTTTTTCACGTCCTGCCGTCATCTGAACCGGATGTTCAAAAACCAGGCCAAACCCATCCCGGTCAAAGGACTGACCAAGCTGGGATATTTGACCAAAGAGTTCAAGAAAATAACCGAACGGATGGAATATTTTCTGACGCCCGACGATAAACGCCTGGCGCAACCGGACTACATGGCCGTCAATACCCGCCTGACCCTGAACACGGCGGCCCGGGCCATCTGCGTCCTGGTTAAAGGCGATCCGGCCGCCAGGAACGTGGCGGCCGGCATCCCGGACGGCACGATCATGCTGAAGGTGCTTCCCGACGGGCCGGCGGCCGCTCTTTCCTTTTCCAACCGGCAGGCGACCATGACCACGGAAGAGGCGGGAAAGCCCATGGCGATGATGCTGATGAAGGACCTGAAAACCGCCAACGACCTCTTGAATCAAAAACTTGATCCCTTCGCGGCCATTGCCCTGGGAGACATCATGATCCGGGGCCAGACACCCATGATCGACTGCCTGGACCTGATCCTGGAACGCATCCCCCATTATTTAAAACCATGAGCGAGGCGATATGAAAACTTATACCTATCAACGATCCAGAGAGCTGTTCCAGAAAGCCACGCGGCTCATTCCCTGCGGCATTTACGGCCATTTCAGCCCGGCCCCGCTGATCCCGCCGGAAGCCTATCCCTTTTACGCGGAAAAAGCGAAAGGCGCCAGGTTTACGGATGTTGACGGAAACGAGTTTGTCGATTACATGTGCGGTTACGGCCCCATGGTGCTGGGATACAACCATGAAGGCGTGGACAAGGCCGCCGAAAACCAGTACCGGAAAGGCAACAGCATGTCCATGCCGTCGCCGGTCATGGTGGAGCTGGCGGAAAAGCTGGTCGAGACCGTGACCACCGCGGACTGGGCCTTTTTCGCCAAAAACGGCAACGACGTCACGACTTACGCCATCATGACCGCCAGGAAGGCCACCGGCCGGAAAAAAATAGTGCTCATTAAGGGCGGTTATCACGGGGTGGCGCCCTGGACCCAGGGATTCGGCCATCACGGTATCATGGAAGAAGACGGCCAGCACATGATCCGCATTCCCTGGAACGACATCAACGCCCTGGAAGCCGCTATCGATCAATACCCCGGCGAAATCGCCGGTTTCATGGCCTGTCCCTATCACCACCCTACTTTCGTGGATAACGAAATGCCGGCTGACGGCTACTGGCAAAACGTTGAGCGGGTCTGCCGCCGGAACGGGATTGTGCTGATCGTCGACGATATCCGCTGCGGGTTCCGGCTGGACATCCGGGGATCGAACGAATATTTCGGTTTCAAACCGGATCTGATCTGTTTCTGCAAGGCCATTGCCAACGGCTACCCGATTTCAGCGCTGGTCGGCGTCGAGGCGCTCAAAAACGACGCCGCCAAGGTTTTTTACACGGGCAGCTACTGGTTCTCGGCGGTCCCCATGGCCGCGGCCATCGCCACCATCGACGAGATGAAACGCATCCAGGCCACGGCCCTCATGCTGTCCTACGGCGAAAAACTGCGGGACGGGCTGATCGCGACCGCCAAACGCCACGGATTCAATCTGAAGATAACCGGGCATCCGGCCATGCCCTACCTGCGAATCACCGATGATCCCACCCTCATGCTTCATCAGCGATGGTGCAGCGAATGCACCAGGCGGGGAGCCTTTTTCACCTCTCACCACAACTGGTTTGTATCCACCGCCCACAGCAGGGAAGACCTTGACCTGACGCTGCAAATCGCGGACGCGGCCTTTGAAGCGGTTAAAAAACAATCATAAGACGATGGAGGTAATAATAATGGCTTTATCACGGGAAGATTTAACCTTGTTAAAAGAAAAGGCCCGCCAAGCCCGCAAGGACGTCGTGGACATCACCGGCTGGTCCGGCGGCGCCCATATCGGCGGCGGCTTGTCCGTCGTGGATATCCTGATTATACTCTACTACAGGTATCTGAACATCAATCCCCAGCAGCCCGGATGGGAAGACCGGGACCGGGTCGTTCTCAGCAAGGGTCACGCCGGAGTGGCCTATGCGCCTATTCTGGCCAGAAAAGGCTATTTCGACTTCGCCCTGCTCAAGACCTTCAATAAATTCAAATCGCCTTTCGGCATGCATCTGGACGGCGGCAAGGTAAAAGGGGTGGACGCCTCGACCGGCTCCCTGGGGCACGGCCTGCCCATGGCGGTCGGCATGGCCCTGGGCGCGAGGCTGCAGAAAAAATCCTGGCTGACCTACTGCATCCTGGGCGACGGTGAATGCAACGAAGGTTCGGTCTGGGAAGCCGCCATGTCCGCCAGCCATTATAAACTGACCAACCTGATCACCTTCGTGGACAAGAACCGGCTGATGATCGACGGCGCCACCGACGAAGTCATGAGCCTGGAACCGTTTGTCGACAAATGGACCGCCTTCGGCTTTATCGTCCGGGAAGTGGACGGCCACAACTTTGAGGAACTGGCCGAAGCTATAGAATACGCGCATACCAGGCCCGGGCGGCCGGTGGTCATCATCGCCCATACGGTCAAGGGCAAAGGCATTGATTTCATGGAAAACGAGGTCAAATGGCATTACGGCGGTCTGGACTCGTCCCTGCTGGAAAAGGCTCACCAGTCCATCGACAGGATGTACGCCTGACAGCGGCCTCCGGGAGGATGATCGGCTTTTAAAATCCAATATCAATCCAATTGAAATAACAGGAGTCAACCATGAGCGAAGGCATCACCTGGACGGTTTATGACGCGGACACCATGACCCAGGCGGAGATATACGGTCAGGTATTGTGCGACTTGGGGAAGATTCATCCGCAAATTGTGGGATTATCCGCCGATCTGGCCAAGTCCACCAAGATCGGCCGTTTCCAGGACCATTTTCCGGACCGCTTTTTTAACATGGGCATCGCCGAGCAGAACCTCTTCGGCGTGGCCGCGGGCCTGGCCAAATCCGGCCTGCTGCCGTTCGTGTCCACCATGGCTGTCTTTTCTTCCATGCGGGCCGCGGAGCAGGTCAGGACCGATATCTGTTACCAGAACCTGAACGTCAAGATTATCGCCACTCACGGCGGAGCTTCCTTCGGCCAGGCGGGCACCACCCATCACTGTACCGAGGATATCGCCATCATGCGTTCCTTCGCCAACATGACCGTAATCGTGCCGGCCGACGGCATTGAAACCGCCAACGCCGTCAAGCAGTGCGTCGATTATCCCGGACCGGTCTACATCCGCATCGGCCGGGGATTTGAACCCCGGCATTACGAAAACGAAAATTACGGGTTTACCATCGGCAAGGCCGTGGAACTCTCTTCCGGCACCGACATTACCATCATCTGCTGCGGCATCACCGTGTTCCATGCCATGGAAGCCGCCCGGGTACTGAAGGAAAACGATAAATTATCCGTGCGCGTACTCAACATGCATACCATCAAACCCCTGGATGAAGAGGCCGTAATGAAAGCCGTCATGGAAACCCGCCGGCTGATCGTTTTCGAGGAGCACAACGTGCACGGCGGCCTGGGCAGCGCCGTGGCCGACGTCATCGCGCAGAGCGGCAAGGGCTGCGCCTTCAAAAAAGTCGGCATCCCCGATTGTTTCTGCGAAGTCGGCTATCCGGAAGACCTTTACACCCATTACCGTCTCGACACGGACGGCATCATCGAAACCGTGCGGGAGGTAATGAAAATCGAATTTGAAGAGGACGAAGACTGGGAAGACGAGGTATAACATGGCGACAGAAAAAGAGCTCATGGCGGCCCGGATATTTTTAAGGGCCGTCCTGCCCGTGATCAAGGTCCTGGTGGAAGAAGACCCCAAAATTCGAAAAAAATTCGCCGCCGTCAGCGCCCGGGTGCAATTTACGGCCAGAGACCCCGGCGGTGATGTCGGCGCCTGTCTGGTGTTTGACCAGGGCGACTTCCGGGTTGATCAGGGCGTGACAAGTGACGCGGATATCACCTTTTCCTTCGGCAGCGTGGCGGCCATGAACGCCATGTTCGCGGGCAAACCGGCCCTGCCGAGGATAAAAGGCATGCTGCGGGCGGGGTTGCTGATAAAGGTGCTGACCCTGCTGCTGGCCTTGAAACTGTTGATGCCGAACAACCGCCCCAAAGATCCCGGAAAAAAGCGGCTCAAGGTGAAGATGACTTTCTACATGATCACTACCGCTCTTTCCCAGTACAACAAGGGCGGTGACCCGGATATGGTCAAATGGACCGGCTCGCAGCCGGAACGCATCTACCAGATAACAGTGAACGACGACATTGCCGCTTACCTGCGCGTCAAGGCCGGAAAAACAAAAGCCGGCCGGGGAAAATACACCAAACGACGACCCTTCGTGCACATGAAGTTCAACGGCGTGGACGGCGCCCTGCCGGTTGTTTTGAATGACGTGGACATGGTCACGGCGGTAAAGGAAGGCTTTCTGTCGGTGGATGGCCCCCCGGAATACGGCCGGGATATCGGCGACTTCATGATGCGGATTCAGGAGATGATCACCTGACGCCGGTATCGAATTAAACCGTGTCGACGATGTAAAACGTTTTTACGAAGCGTTCGCGCCCGCCGTCCGTATAACTTCCGACGGCGGGACGAAACCGGCCGACGTGGTCTGCTTGATGTAAGCCCTGATGCCTTCCAGGATGCCGTCGCACAGGCGGCGCTGATAATTGGGATCGACCAGACGCCGGCATTCCTCCCGGTTGCTGATAAAACCGGTTTCAATCAGAATCGACGGCATCTGAGCTCCGATCAGCACGTAAAAAGGCGCCTGTTTGACTCCCTTGTTTTTTACTTTGCTGTAATGCTTCTTCAACTGGCCGCACAAGGCGCTCTGCACGAAACCGGCCAGGCGGGTGGATTCATTTATCTTGGCGTTCTGCATCAGATCCTGTAATATGGTCTGCAAATCGCTGATGTTTTTCTGAGAAGTGCTGTTTTCCATCGCGGCCACTCTCATGGCGTCTTCGTCGGTCGCCAGGTTCAATATATAAGTTTCTATGCCATAGGCGTCTCTGGACCGGCAGGCGTTGGTGTGAATGGAAATAAAAAGATCGGCGCTCTTCATGTTGGCGATGGCGGTGCGCTCCTCGAGGGTCAGAAACGTGTCCGCGTCACGGGTCATGATCACCTCGCAACCCAGCTCTTTCCTGATCCGGTCGGCCAGAGTCCGGGAAAGATCCAGCACCACCTTTTTCTCATAAACGCCCTTCAAATAGCCGGGCGCGCCCACGTCTTTTCCTCCATGGCCGGGATCGATCACGATCCGCCTGACCGTCAGGCCCAGCTGTTTCGCCAGGGTCGTCTTTTCCTCCTCACCGATAAGCGCCTTTCTGTCAACCGACGTGGCGGCGGAAGCCTCGCCGCTGACATCGATGACCACCCGGAACGGATCCCGCAAAGAGAATATTTTATAGTTTTTGAAGGACTTTATATCAACCACTACCCGCACGGAGGTGTTGGTGAACTGCCCGACGCGAATATCTTTCAGCAGATTATCATCAATGGTAACCTGCCGGGATAGCTCCTGATCCAGCCTGCTGCCGTCCAGATCAATATAAAGCCGGGGCGGCTTGCCGCTGGCCGGATCGTCTCTCAGCAGATTATGGGTATATGCAACCGGTCCGGAAGTATCGATGACGACCCGGGTATAGCTGGGATTGGACCAGTAGCGGAGATCTTTGACCAGAACCGTTTCACCGGAAGAAGGCGGGCCGGCAACCGGCATCGGGACAGGCACGGGCCGGACATCATCGTCCGTAACCGCACCCGGCTTTATTGCAGCAGTTAGGCTACCGGAAACGCCGGCTTCCTTCAATCTATCGGCCGCCTTATCCCTGTAGGCGCTCTTCGGAAAATCGCTGACAACCTTCTGCAGCAGGCGCCGTCCTTCCTCCCGGTCATTATCCCTGTAGGAATACTTGTAAAGCTCACCGTAAAGCGTGCCGGCCATATACAACCCCGCGGCCGCCCAGGGGCCATCCGGATCGCAGTCATAGACCTCATAAAAGGCGTCGATACAATCCAGCCAGTAGCAGCGGTATTTTTTCCTGGCGCTGTTTTCGCGAAGTTCCTTATAGCAGCTCTCCGCCTCAAAATACTTCTTCCTGGCCGCCCGCGAATCGACTGCCGGGCGCCGGGGCGGCGCTTCGCGGGACATCCCGGCTAAACGAATCCTGGCCTTATCGCTGTAGGCGCTTGCCGGATAGCCCGCGACGACTCTCTGAAAAATATCGACTGCTTCCCGGTGGTCGGCGGCCCGGCCCGAGTATTTATAAAGCCCCTGATACAGAACGCCGGCCCGGTATAAACCGGCCGACGCCCATATACCCGAAGGATCGTGATCATAGACATCCATAAACTGATTGATGCAATTCAACCAGCAGGACCTGTATTTTTTCTTCTCCGGCTCCCGATCCAGGGCCTGGGAACAGTTTTCCGCCTCAAAAAACCGGGTCCTGACATCCGCGGCCGATAAGGCGCAGGAGAAAAGGCCGGATGCCAGGCAGAAAAAGGCAACCAGAACCGGAAAATATTTTTCCCTTATCGCAGACAAGACTTTAACAGTTTTTCCGCCTTTAATTTAAGATCGTTCAGGCAGTTCAACGCCTCCAGCGGCGTCAGGCCTGATATATCGATATGCGCCAGCGAACGGGCCAGCACGTCGCCGGGATCATCAAAAAAGGAGAGCTGCACCGGGCCTTTTTTTCCTTGTGACGATTCTGCCACAGATGAGATTTCGAAACCGAATTCCCCCTGTTCAATGTCGTACAATATCTGCTTGGCCCGGGAAATGACGGCTGCGGGAATGCCGGCCAGCCTGGCCACCTGAATGCCGTAACTGCGGTTGGTACTGCCCTCGACCAGCCGTCTTAAAAAAACGATATCATCATTCCACTCCTTGACGGCGATATTGAAATTTTTAACCCGCGGCTTGATGCCGGCCAGTTCCGTCAGCTCATGGTAATGGGTGGCAAAAAGCGTCTTGACGCCCCGGCCGTTTAAATCATGAAGATACTCGGCCACGGCCCAGGCGATACTGAGGCCGTCGTAAGTACTGGTTCCCCGGCCGATTTCGTCGATGACCACCAGGCTCCGGCAGGTGGCGTTGTTGATGATGTTGGCGGTTTCCTCCATTTCGACCATAAAGGTGCTCCGGCCTGATGAGAGGTTGTCCAGCGCGCCGACCCGAGTGAAAATGCGGTCAATGATGCCGGTACGATATTTTTTCGCCGGCACAAAGGAGCCCATCTGCGCCATGATGGCGCATAAAGCCACCTGCCGCAAAACAGTCGATTTACCGGCCATGTTCGGCCCGGTAATAATCATCAGTTGATTTTCGCTATCATCCAGCCTGACGGTATTGGGGACATACCGCTCGGCGGTCAGCATTTTTTCCACCACCGGATGACGGCCGTCTTCCATGTAAATTTCACCGTCAGCCGTGATCTCCGGCCGCACATAATGATTATTGACGGCCACCTCGGCCAGATTACATATAACGTCCAACCTGGCGCAAAAAGCCGCGACCGGAAAAATCAGACGGCTGCTTTCCGCCACCTGTTTCCGGATATCGTTAAAAATAGAGGTTTCCAGAGACAGGCGCTGCTCTTCGGCCCCCAGCGCCCGGCTCTCAAAGGCCTTCAACTCATCGGTAATATAGCGCTCGGCGTTGGCCAGCGTCTGTTTGCGGACATAATCATCCGGCACGGACCGGACCTGCGACCGGGGCACCTCCAGATAATAGCCGAAGACCCTGTTATACCGTACCTTCAGGGAATTGATACCGGTTCGATCCTTTTCCCGCGCCTCCATACCGGCCAGCCAGCTCTTGCTGTCGCGGCTGACGGCAATCAATTCCCGGAGCTCTTGATTGTAGTCTTCCCGGATCAGGCCGCCCTCATTAAGGGTCGGCGGCGCGTCTTCACGCAGGGCCGCATCCAGCAAATCCGCTATCCGGACCAGTTTTTCCTGGTCGGCTTCCGTCAGGCACTCCGCCAGATCAAAAAAGCGGCTGTTAAAAACCGACAGTGTTTTAAGGATATGAGGCAGGATCTGCAATGACCGCTTCAAGGCCACCAGGTCCCGGGCGTTGGCGCGGCCCATCACGGCCTTGCTGGTCAGCCGCTCCAAATCGTAAACGGATTTCAGATCCTCCCGGATCTGACGGCGGGCGCCGTTATTATCAACCACTTCGGCCACGGCGTCATAACGGCCGGCGATCTCTTCCGGATCCATCAGGGGGTAATAGATCCATTGCCGCAGGAGCCGGCTCCCCATGGCGGTTACGCAACCATCCAGCACCCCGACCAGTGTTCCCTGTTTGGAACCGGTCCGCAGGTTCCTGAAAAGTTCCAGATTCCGACAGGTAATATCATCAACCAGCAGATAGTTATCCAGATGATAGGTTTCAACCCCGGCGAACTGGGTGACTTCCCGTTTCTGGGTCTGCTGGACATAAGACAGCAGCCCCCCGGCGGCCCCGACACCGGCGGTCAGCCCCTCGCAGCCGAACCCTTCCAGCGAGCGTGTACCGAACTGTTTGATCAGTCTTTCGCGGGCAAAAAAATATTCAAAATCCCCGTCCGCCAGATAGGTCATCATTTTTTCGGGAAACAGGGTTCGCAAAAAAGAAAAGGCGTGGTCCTTCTCGGCGGATTCGGGTAAAACGATTTCTTTCGGGCCGATCCGCGACAGTTCATCACTCACCGCCCGGATATCCCGGGATTCACCAAGCCGGAAAGAACCGGTCGAAATATCAACGGCGGAAAAACCGATGGTTTGATCCCGGCGGACAACGGCCAGAACATAATTGTTAACGTCACGTTCCAGCAGTTCGTTGTCGACGATCATCCCGGGCGTGACAATGCGGATAACCTCTCGTTCCACAAGACCTTTGGCTGCCGCCGGGTCCTGGACCTGTTCACAGACCGCCACTTTATACCCGCTTTCGATCAGTCGGCCGATATAACCGTCCGCGGCCTTGACAGGCACGCCGCACATGGGGATGGGATTGGGATCATTCTTATTGCGGGAAGTCAGGGTGATTTCCAGGACGGCGGAAGCGGTCTGCGCGTCTTCAAAAAACATCTCGTAAAAATCACCCATGCGGTAAAACAGAATGGCATCAGCATACTGTTCCTTGATGGAGAGGTACTGCCGCATCATGGGCGTCGCCGTCACGGAACCCATCGTCAACACACCCGGACATTCAAACGTTTTACGATCAACCCTCCCGGCGAAAGGCCATCCGTTAAGAAGAAACGACGGAAACGCCGTCCACGGCCTCCCTGCTCTGAGAGCCAGCCTTAAGACCGGCCAGCTCTTTTTCAAGGGCGGCTATCTTTTCACGGGAAGACGTCACCTCACCGGTCAGTTCCTTGATGGTTTTTTTTGCTTTGAACCGCCCCAACAGGCTGGAAAAATAAGCCAGTAGAAGCCCCACCAGGAAAAACCCTATCAACAGAACGAAATTCGATACTTCAGGAGACAGATAACTGAAAAACATCAGATTAATGCCGAATTGATGCTTCGCAAGAACAACACCTCTATTCTGGATGCCGATCAGCACGATCAGGCCCAGAACGACCAGCAAGACAATTATTTTGGCTTTTTTCATGACCACCTCTTCCCCGCAAATTCATTATCCCGGCAAAATCGTTTAAAACTTTATCGGTTTTATCCCATTTCTACTTCAAGCCTGAAATCAATACTATTTCTATTAGATAATATTCTCTTTTCCTGAGACCATCAACTCTTTTTTGCGGGTCTGACCGGCAGCAATCCCCGGCCGTCGACTTTCTTCACCCTTCACCCCCCTGCCAGACAAAAGAAGGCCGCATCTTTGGCGGGCACTGGCGAAGAAAATATTTATCCGTCATGCCGGCCATAAAATCCCTCACGATTTCAGGCGTCTGATGAGAGGAAAGATAATTATCGGACATTTCATGCAGAAAATTGGTAAATATGACGGAATCACGATTGTTGGTTTCAATATCGTTGCAGTAGCGTTCAAACAGCATCACGAATAACTGGTTTATCGTTTCGGACGCGGCTTTGATCTTAGGATTTTGATAGATTCTTTCATAGTTGAATTTTTTCAGCAGACGCAAGGCCTCCGATGCCTCTTCACTGAAGGCGATACGGTTATGATTCATGCTGGTTCTGATAATATCGGTCACCAGCGCATAAATAATTTTGCCGTTGGTATTCCCCAGCACCCTGACGCAACGGTCGGGTATGTCCCCTCGGCTGATCAGGTTCAGCCGGATGGCGTCTTCGATATCCCGACCGATATAGCTGATCGTGTCCGCGAAACGGACCACGCAGCCCTCAACCGTCATCGGCGTCAGCCGTGTATCCGGGTGCTTTTTCTTATGCGCTATTTCCTGTTCAAGCGTCTCAAAGGTCTTGTCTTTTACCGGGACCAGATTTCCGGTGTGGACCTCGCCGTCGTGACATAATATACCGTCCAGCGTCTGCAGGCACAGGTTGCATCCTTTTCCCTTACGCTCCACCCTGTCAAGAAACTGAACGCTCTGGACATTATGTAAAAAAGAGTAGATCCCCGCCTGTTGACAAAGCCGGGAAAGATAAGTTTCGCCCTCATGTCCGAAAGGAGCGTGGCCGATGTCATGAGCCAGCGCGACGGCCTCGATCAAATCCTCGTTCAGCTCCAGCAGACGCCCGATAGTCCTGGCCACCCGTGAAACCAGTTGCACATGCAGCACCCGGTGCGTGATATGATCATTTTCAATCAAATAAAAAACCTGGGTTTTGTCGATATAACGTGTATAGGCCAGGGAATGAAGGATCCGGTCAACGTCCACGGCAAAGGGTTGCCGGTAGTCGATCTCCAGCATGGCTTCTTCTCTCCGGCGGACGCCGTCGGCGCTGCGGGTCGCCGCCGGCGAAAGAATTCTTTGTTCCCGCCGGTCAAGCACGTCTCTCATATTATCCAATAGGGCCAACATCTTCTTTATCTCGCAAATGGGTATCTGTTTATCGTTTACCGTCGAATAGTAATGATTATCTTCGGAATTGTCAAAACCGCCATGGTATATGCGGATACAAAAAAATCGGCGGTTGTTGATCGGATGATAGAAAAGAATCGAAATATCGGATATCTTTTCAGGCGGCGTTGGATAAAAATTCCACCCTGTTTTTCCCTTTGGCCTTGGCGGCATACAGTGCTTTATCCGCCCTGGCGATAAGGGAATCGATGGATTCCAGGGGCCGGTAAACCGTAACCCCCGGAGAAG